>JBDNDH010000099.1:0-5591 GCA_046719235.1 Thermodesulfovibrionales bacterium | reverse complement strand
CCATCCTAATGATGTAGTCTTGGATGTCAATGTCACACCGAATAGACCGGATTGTTTAAGCGTCTTGGGCATCGCAAGAGAGATTTCTGCTATTTACGGTAAGCCACTAAACTTCCCAGAGCACACTTTTGTTGCAGAAACAGGGGAGTTGGACTTCAATATAGACATCCTTGATGAAGATCTGTGTCATAGATATGCGGGGAGAATAATTAGAGGGGTTCAGATTGCCCCTTCACCTGATTGGTTACAACAACGGCTGATAAGATGTGGTATTAGGGCTATCAACAATGTGGTTGATGTTACAAATTATGTATTGCTTGAACTTGGGCATCCAATGCATGCCTTTGACCTAAATAAAATTAATGACAAGCGTATAATCGTTGCCACTGCTGGTAGGGTAAAAAAGGATTCTAATCCTGTAAAAATAAGGCTTCTTGATGGTAGTGAAAGGTTGTTGGAAGATGATATGCTCTTGATAAATGATGCTACTGGCCCAGTTGCCCTCGCCGGAATTATGGGAGGTGAGGATTCTGAGGTAACAAATGAGACAAAGGATATCTTGATAGAAAGTGCATGGTTTTTGCCCTCTTCTATCAGAAAGACATCAAGCAGACTTGGTATAAAGACGGAATCATCCTATAGATTTGAGAGAGGTGCTGACAAAAAACTTCTCAAGAAGTCATTGGATAGGGCTACATATCTGATACATCAGTTAGCAGGTGGAAAGATCTACGGTAAGATTGATATATACCCTAAACAATACAAAGACAGGGAGATAAAGGTAACTTTCAAAAATATCAACCGATTCACAGGCATGACTATTCCCAAAAAGGATGTATTAAATATACTCTTAAACCTCGGACTTGGGATTGAGACTGCTGGTGATAAGATAACAGTAAAACCACCTTCAAGTAGGGGAGACATACAGAGAGATGTAGATGTTATAGAAGAGGTTGTAAGGCTCTATGGATATGAGAGAGTGCCATCTGTTGTGCCAAAGGCGCCGATTTATATAAGAAACGATGAAAGGGAGATCGTAAAGAGGAGATATGCACTTACAAAAGAAATAAGGCTATTACTTAAAAACTTTGGTTTTAATGAGGTTATAAACTATAGTTTTATGGGTTTAGATGAGCTAAACACCCTTGGGATAAAGGACGATGATATCAGGAGACGGACAGTAGGTATACTGAATCCCTTAAGGCAGGAAGATGCCTTTTTGAGAACCACACTTGCAACATCACTCATTAGAAACCTTGTCCATAATTTTTCATACGGCAATAGAGAACTGCGTATATTTGAGATAGGAAGGGTTTTTTCAAGGCATTCAGATATCACTAAACTGCCTGAAGAGTCTAAGCATATCGGGTTTTTGATGACTATTGAAAAGGATAGGCAGATTTATAGGGACTCAAGGGAAGACTTTTTTATACTAAAAGGTATAGTTGAGACCATCATAGATATACTAAAACTAAGGTCTGTCAGGTTTGTAAGAGGTTCAGAGCCCTTTTTGCATAAAGGGAAAGAATCTGATATTGTTATAAAAAATGAAAAAAAATCTCTATCTCTCACTACGGATAATGATCTTGTTAAGATCGGATATGTCGGGGTATTATCATCAAACATCATTGAGAAACTGCCAATAAAGATACTTAAGCAGGATGTGCTCATTGCTGAACTCTATTTTGATAAGATGTTTTCGCTATCAGAAAAGGAAACACCCATCTTTAATCCACTACCACAGTTTCCTTACAGTGAGAGGGATATCGCAATACTGATTGATGATTCAATAGAGATTGGTGGGCTACTTGATATGATTGGATCCTATAAGTCTGATTTGATTGAAAAAGTAAGGTTGTTTGACATTTATAAAGGCAAAGGGATCCCTGCAGGCAAAAAGAGTGTTGCATTCAACATCCGCTACAGGTCATCTGAAAAGACACTTTCAGATGCTGAAATAGAATCATTACACGACGACTTTGTCAATTTTATTATTACAAAAACTGGAGGCACTCTCAGGGGTTTGTAGTTCTTGATAAAATATAGAGACACACCGATAAGAAACCCTCAAGAGATCTTCATTACAATAGATACTTTTTTAAAGTCTGTCCCGTCTCTAAGACACGAGTTGGAACCAAAAGCCCAGCAGATCATGTCAATTATAAACCATGTAGATGCCTCCATCCAATCTTTTACCTCTCAGGTATGTATCAATTGTAGAGATGTCTGTTGTATAAATCTTCATAGCTACTACGAACTTGGTGACATAATCTATCTCTGTCTGATTGAAGAGGGTTGTCCTTTACATAGAAGTGGCCTTGCAGATAGAGAATCCTGTCAGTTTTTATCTCACACAGGCTGCACACTCAGACGTTTTCAAAGACCATTCAGGTGTAATTGGTATTTTTGTAGTGACCTCATCCAATTTATAGGGACATACGGTAAGAAGCAAGGTAGAGTCCTGAGTGATAAGATGCAAGGTTTAATCTATACCCGTTCGGAGATGATAGGAAGATTTTTTGAATACATCAATGCGGATGTAAATGCCCATAAACACATAGTGTCCGTGATAAAAATGTCTACCTAAAATAATTTTCAACGGCTCAGAAACCAAATGCTAACCTGAGGGTATTTTTATCCCTGTCTCTTGAATATGTTATCTCGTCAGAGAGGTTTTTTACTAACCAAATACCAAGCCCTCCAACCTCTCTGTCCGCAATATCCAGACTTATATCAGGGTCTTCACTGTCTAAGATATTAAAGGGTTTCCCCCAGTCAATAAACTCTACATAGATATAATTACTATCTACCCAAACCCTTATCAATACACCTGCATTGTTGCCATTATTGTATGAATACTTGCAAATATTTACGAAAACCTCTTCTAAGACAACTTGCATTTTGATAACCTTTTCACTTGCTATACCTTTTGAGATTGCTACATCTGATAATAAATCAATGACTTCTTGCAGATATTCTATCTTTGCTGGTAGTTTTCTTTCTATGAGATGGGTCATCTATAGATTTTTTAATGCGTCTTGCTCTGCTTCAACTATCTCAAAGATGGAATAGAAACCTGATATCTTAAATACATCTCTCACAGGCCCTTTCAATTCGGCAAAAACTATCTTAGCATCCTTGGACTTAAGCTTTTTTGCAAATGTCAGCAAACTCCTAAGCCCAGCGCTACTTATGTATTCAAGTTTAGAGAGGTTTAAGATTATGAGTTTGTTGATATCATTAATTATGTTTGCAACATAACTGTCAAACTCTGAGGAGGTTATAGCATCCAATCTACCTTTGAGGTGAAGTATTGGCGTTTTGTCTTTTTGACTTATAATGATCTCCATCTTATCCCCTTTGAAAGTGAAATCATATAGTTAAGTGTAGTGATTATACAATAATGTCAAAATTTATACATAATAAATTGTATCACAACCTATGCCGATAAGCAGGACTTTCTCAGGGTTTTTGCAATCAGCAAATTTTTTTGAGGATTGCTATAGTGCTATAAATTATACCGAGGCATCATGAGTTTTTTAAAGAAAATGAAGAGGCTCCTCAAGACTAAAGCGAGCCTCTTTTTTGAGTTTTCAGTTTATTAGGGCACTTCCCTCAATCAGTGCCTTTTGTTAGTTTACCAAGTTTATTTTTTATTAAAAAAGGTTATAAAATATGATTAGCACTCTTTATGGTAGAGTGCTAATCATATTTAAAAGGGGGTATTTTGATGTCTTTGCAAACACACGAGTTTAAAACTGAGGTAAAACAACTACTTGATCTTATGATCCATTCCCTTTATTCGCACAAAGAGGTGTTTCTGAGGGAGTTAATATCAAATGCCTCTGATGCCATTGACAAGGTGAGGTTTTTGGGACTCACAGATCAGAGTTTATACGAAGGAAACACTGATTGGAAGATAAGGATATCTGTTGATACTGATAGTAATACCCTTACAGTAAGCGATAATGGGATTGGTATGTCAAGGGAAGAGATAGTAGAGGCATTAGGCACCATTGCACATTCTGGGACAAAGGAGTTTTTGGCAAAGTTACAATCAAGTCAACAGGCAAACAAGACGGATCTTATCGGACAATTTGGTGTGGGGTTTTATTCTTCATTTATGGTAGCCGATAAGGTAACGGTAGTATCAAGAAAGGCGGGGCTCAGGGATGACGAGGCTGTCAGGTGGGAATCCACCGGAGATGGCAGATTTACTGTTGAAGATGTCTCAAGAAATGGCAGAGGAACCGATGTCATACTTCACATAAAGGATGAGGACAAGAGATTTTTGCAGGAGTGGGAGATAAAGGCTATTGTTAAGAAGTATTCTGACTTTATCGAACATCCAATATATCTTGAGATAGAGAGGGAAAGACCAAGTGAGTTGGACAAGTCAAAGACAGTAAAGATAAGGGAAGAAGAGAAGATCAACTCCCAAAAGGCATTGTGGCTAAGAGACAGGTCAGACATAAAAAAGGAGGAATATGAAGAGTTTTACAAACACATATCCCACGACTTCAATCCACCCCTCAAGGTAATACATTATAAGGCAGAAGGGACTCAGGAGTTTACAGTATTACTGTTTATCCCTTCTAAGATACCATTTAATCTTTACTTCAAAGACTATAAGATTGGACCGATGCTTTATGTCAAAAGGGTTCAGATAATGAAACACTGTGAGGAATTGATACCTGAGTATCTCCGTTTTGTTAAAGGTGTGGTAGATGCAGATGATCTTCCTCTTAATGTATCAAGGGAGATACTTCAAAACAATCGTCAGGTAGAGACTATCAAAAAGAATATCACAAAGAAGGTATTAGATACCCTTTCTGATATGCTTCAAAATGAATACGAGGAGTATGTAAAATTCCATAGGGAGTTTGGACGGGTTCTAAAAGAGGCGATACATTTTGACTTTTCCAGAAGGGAAGTAGTAGGCGATCTACTGCTATTTGAGTCTATAAAAAATGGTGCAGGTAACTACATCACCCTCAAGCAGTATATAGACACGATGACAGTTGAACAAGACCATATTTATTACATAACTGCACCTAACTACCAAGAGGCAGAGACTTCACCATACTTAGAGATCTTCAAAAAGAAGGGTATAGATGTCCTCGTCCTTACAGACCCAATTGACGATATCATCTTTAGCGACTATGAGTACAAGGGGAAAAAATTCAAGGCGGTGATGAAGGGGGAGATTGATATTGAGAAGACAGATGCTACCACTAAAGGCTTTGAGGGACTGATAGATTTTATCAAGGAAACCTTAAAGGACAAGATTAAGGATGTAAGGATATCCGGCAGGCTTACCGACTCCCCATGTTGTCTTGTCTATGATGAAGGTGCAATCGACCAAAGGGTTGAGATGATTATGAAGGCAATGGGACAGCCTGTTCAGGAACAGAAAAGGATATTGGAGATAAATCCGAATCATCCATTGTTTGTTAAAATAAATGAGAGGTTTGATAAAGACACAGACAGAGATGATATTGCCAAATCTGTAAGACTGCTATATGACCATGCCTTGATCCTTGATGGCTCAAGGCCTGAAAATCCTGCTGAGACCATTCTCATCGGCGCGC
>JBDNDH010000098.1:0-5603 GCA_046719235.1 Thermodesulfovibrionales bacterium | reverse complement strand
ACATCTTTATATGCTCGTTAAAGGTCTCTGGGAATACTTGCTCTATCTGCAATCCTGTCTCTGCACGTAGGTACTCTATCAGGGGATTATGCCTTTGATAAGATACCGTGTGGGCATATTGTGGTAAATAGGCATACTTTAGAGTAACAGGTTTTGTTTGTTTTAGAGGCAATTCAGACTTCTTGGTGAAATCCACATAAATCGGCTTTTCGTCAGAGCATGATAAAATTGATGAAAAAATAGCGATAACAACAAACACTATCAGTCTCATAATACTGACTTACACACTACATCTCTGATCATATCAAAGGTGCTCTGTCTTGGTATAGAAGTCCATCTCGCATTTAGGGTCTCATCCCTCCTCACTATACCTCCATCTGCATCATATACGGTAGTGACCAAAAACCTTAAAACCCTCCTCCTACAGTCTATCTCACAGTAAACCTTGAAATACTGAGCATTGGCACTCTTAAATCCAAAGAGCCTCAGGTGCTTAAACCTATCAAAAACCGAAGCCTTATCCTCAGGAATAACCTTATACCAGGCAATCACAGTGTGGTAATTGGTATAACTTATAGAATTTAAATCTATGTAGTAATCGTTGTTGCTTTGGCTCTTGACAATCAGCATCCACTTCTCTGCATTTTCCGCATGGCAATAAGAGTAACTAAAAAATAAAAAAAATACTATCTTTATAATAAACATCAGACACCCCTTATGCCTTCACCGAATATTACCTTGTGAAGTTGAATATTTAACCTAACATTAAGACTATCCCTTAAGATCCATCTTGAAAGGTCTCTCGGACTGAGCAGGTTAGAGGCAGGTGCAAACAGTACCTTAACCTCTTCATTGATCGGGTGACTCCTGACAAAATCCCTTGCCCATAGATAATCTGACTCGTCAGTTAGGACAAACTTGACCTCATCACCAGATTTGAGTTGTTTTATATTTGACATATGGTTAAATTCTACCATACCGCTACCTGGTGTCTTAACATCCATGATAACAACTGCCCTTTTATCTAAATCCCTTATTGGCACACTCCCATTGGTCTCCACCAACACTGTAAACCCCTCATCTAAAAGCCAAGCGGCGAGTTCATATGTCTCATCCTGTAGCAAGGGTTCTCCACCTGTTATCATAAAGAGCTTGTACCGTGAAAGGTCCCTAATCTGGGACTTGAGTATCTCTAAATCTATATCATATCCCTCTAAAAGTGCATACTGAGTATCACAATACCTACAACGGAGATTACACCCTGTAAGCCTTATAAAATGGCAAGGCGTACCAGCATAAGAAGACTCTCCCTGAATGCTTGTAAATATCTCACATACCTTCATTGTATGGCAATTAAATCTTAAATCCAGCCTCTTTAATATTACCCTTTTTGTCAAATTTGACCTTCACGGTAAAACGATTGCCTGTCATAAAGGCATACCTCAACTCTCTCCACACCACCGTATCCCCATCTTCTCCCCTTATAACATCTGCATGTGGGGTCTTTGCAAAGTATAGAAAATTTTGCACAACCTTGTTTTCTTTTGATGCCTCTATAAGAGGATCTTTTTTGTTGTTAAATCTCTCCGCTACTAAAACCCTCCTTGAAAACAGATCAACAACACCTAATTCTGAATAATCCTTGGTCTGTGCCAGATATGCCCATGTAAGAAAGTCGTTTGGTATAGGTAAAATCATATAGATATTGGCATCTACTTGTGTCTTGAGATACCTCTTAGCCTCAACCTGTAAATAATACCTTGATGCAAAGACTATTGAGATAAGCACTAAGGTGCAGACTGCGATAACAGAAGCCCTTTTTTTGTTTATCAAGCCTGCGATAAAAGATATCAATAAAGGTATAGTCAACCACGGCTCAATGATAAACATGATGTCAAGACTATAGGCACTAAAGTCCAAAGGAGAAAGTATCCTTGTGCCGTATGAGTTTGTAAGGTCAAATACCAGATGTAATCCATAGGCGATGAAAGAAAGCATAAAGGCATACCAAAAACCACACTTACCTTTAAATAAAACCCCAAGTATAAAAGAAGACAAAAATAAGGCAGCTATACCATGTGTGATGCCTCGGTGATACCTAAGAAGTACATCAGCACCCCATATCCTCGCAATGTAATCTAAATCTGGCAGTAGTGATGCGATAATGACTATCGCAAGGCTTGCCTTTTTATTAAAGCCTACCTGCTTGACCGCTATGCCAGTCAATGTATGGGTAACAGGGTCCATAGTAACTAATTAATCTATCATTATTTCATCAAAGCGGTCAAAGACAGACATAAGATATATTGAGTCCATGGTATATTTGTGCTTCACATCTTAAATCAGTTTGCCAAATTGTCATAGGATTTGGGATAATTGTCATGTATCACAGGGATAAAGACAAGGGGGTATCATGGATTTGCATCACCTGAGGATTTTTGCTTCAGTGTTTAAAAATAGGAGTTTTTCCAAGGCATCTAAAGAGATTAATCTTACTCAGCCCACCATTAGTGACCATATTAAGGCGCTTGAAGAAGAGCTCAACTGCAGACTTTTTGACAGGCTTGGCAGGACCAACCTTCCCACTCCAGAGGCAGAACACCTTTACCCGTATGTGATTGATTTGTTAGAAAAGGCTGATAATCTTAAAGAGATACTATTAAAAAGCAAAAATAATATTGAGGGCGACATAATGATAGGGGCAAGCACTATCCCTGGCACATACATATTGCCAGATATAATACTTTCATTTAAGAAATTGTATCCTAAGATAAATTTTGATGTAACCATATCTGACTCTGCTGGTGTTCAAGAGATGGTGAAAAATCAGGAGATCTATATTGGACTTGTAGGATCAAAGATGAACAGTGAAAAGATTCTGTATGAGCCATTTACCGATGATGAACTCGTATTAGTTGCTGCAAAGGATTTCCCTATTTCAGAGACAATCTCACATTCTGAATTGACTAACATCCCATTTATTGTGAGGGAGACAGGGTCTGGGACAAGGAGAGAGACCGAGGAGATCTTTAAGAACCTAAAAATAAAACCCTCGGACCTAAATGTTGTAATGACACTTGGTTCTACAGAGGCAGTCAAGGAGGCGGTCAAGGCAGGGCTCGGCTGTGCGATATTATCATACTATGCTGTGAATGATTATGTGCGATTTAACATACTAAAGCCAATCAAGATAAAGGGGCTAAGCATGAGAAGAAAATTCTATATATTATCCCACAAAAAAAGGGTTTTACCAAACAGGTATGAATTGTTAAGGCAGCACATCTTGAACAACTTTCAGAGGCAATCGTAATGAAAAAGAGGTCAAGAAGGATAATTTATCATGCTGTCACATCCCCTTTAATACTATTTCTAATAATAGCCTTGGGAATACCTTCGTTGGGATACCTCTTCTATAAACAGTCATATATACTTAGTTACCATGAAAATGTTACAAAGGAATCTATCAATACAAAAATCAACTCATTAAAGAAATGGATTACGGATGCAAAGAATGAGGTCGAGGCTATTGCATCCTCTCAAATCATCAAGATGAGCATTTTAGCCCAAGAATACAAACCTCAGGACACTAAATCATATAAGCCCAAACATAAAGACCTAACAAATGAACCCTCAAGGTTAAAGACCCGTAGTTTCTTAGAGGCAAAGGTCACAGACAAGAGGTTTAGTCTTATATCCATCATCTCACAGGATGGAAGAATTACAGACAGCACCTCACAAGAACTGATAAATCACTCTATATTAGAGACTGACCTCTATCAAACCTTAAAAACAAAAGGCGATAGGACAATCATAATCGGGTTTTGGAAGGATGGTGATAATCACTATGTCATAGATCTTATCACCCCATTAAAAGACAATGAAAACACTATAAAAGGCTACATCCACTGTGCGTTAAATATGGATACGGTAAGATCAATCTTGGCTGATAAGCCAAATCATGTTATATCGTATGATATAACAGACAAACAAGGCAATGTCCTTGTTTCATCCGCTAATTCTATCAAAGAAAGGCAAAGATACAATCCCCAGATACTTAACACCGCAGACAGACCTCAGTTTATAGGCAATGAGGTTATCTACACCGCACCCTTAAGAGATATTGACCTTATAGTAGTCCAGCGAACTAAGTTAATTGATGTGATGCGTCCTGTGATTGAGGTGTCTGTATTGTATGTTTTTATCCTATGTCTTGTGATATTTATTTTTATCAGGCAAGCATCTTATCTGAGGAAGAAGGTTATCAAGCCATTGTTATCCTTAGTTAGTTCAATGAGGTCTGCATCTGCCGGTATCCAAACGATTACGATCAAGGGACAATACCCGTATGAAATAGACAATCTCATACAAGAGATCAACAGACTAATAGATGAGATGGCAAAAGATAAGAACATAGAAGACACCAGTAAAACTGTTGATGAGACTACCATCCCTAAGGACAAAAAGACTCAAGATACAACAAGATATCAAATAGATATAGAGGCTGATAAGTATGATCTCTACAATATGGTTTCAGAGGTATTGGAAGATGCTGAGGGGCAGAAGACCTATCGATCTATAAGGCAGAGGTTAGTATCACTTGTCTGTCTTGTTGAAGGCTACAGATTTTTAAAGGCTATTGATGTAGATGAATCTACACAAGATATCTCTCTAAAAGACCTATTTGCTTATATGGATGAAGAGGTCTCCAAATTGCGTTCTGTAACCAAGACAGAGGCAATATTTGAATATGATGAAAAACTCAATGACGAATACATAAAGACAAGAGCGGATATCCTATTTAGGGCAATATCTACCATACTTCACAATGCCTTTGCCCATACAATAGAAGGAACTGTGACCGTATTCTGTAGACGAGACGAAGATCCTACAAAACACTTGCTCATTCTGATATCTGACAACTATGGAGATGACAAGGAAAACCAACTGATATCCCTTGCAAGACATCTCTGTGACAGTCTTGGTTACGACCTGTCGGTAGATACAATCAAAGACAAGGGCACCACTTATTGCCTAAGGATTAATCAGTGATGGATTTGTCTATTTGCCAAATACGGTCTTGAGGAGGTCTGTAACCCTTGCCGCAGGATTAGTCCTTATCTTTTTTTCTTCCTCTCCAACCATGTAAAACAGGCCATCAAGTGCCTTTTTTGTCACATAATGTTCAATGTCAAGGCTCTTATGCTCTATAAAAGGGATAGACTCAATCCCCTTGGTCAATTCCTTATATGAGTTTACTGTACCCACCTTTTGCATTGAATCAGAAATGATGGGTTTGAAGCTGTTGTAGAGTTTATCAGTTGTCTTTTTCTTAAAAAAATCTGTTGCAGATGTGTCTCCACCGTTTAGGATACCAATTGCATCCTCAATGGTCATAGACTTAATAGCATCTAAAAAAATAGATGTAGCCATTGGGGCTGCCTTTTCTGCAGCCCTATTCATGCTTAAGATAAAATTATCAACCTCTTTTTTAAAACCGATTTGACTTAGCACATTAGCAACCCTCTGGATGTCCTCTGGTAATAGTATCTTGATGACCGCATTGGAAAAGTATCCATCAGTGCGAGAGACATCCTTGACAGATC
>JBDNDH010000097.1:0-5633 GCA_046719235.1 Thermodesulfovibrionales bacterium | reverse complement strand
CCCTTTTGTCTTAATTTTTGGGCGACTATCCCTGTCCTTGTCACCTCTGTAAGGAAACAAACTGCCTGTGGGTTAAATTTGATTATGTCACTGACTATTTCATCTAATTTATCCAATTCCTTTGATTGAATAGTGAGGAGTTTCTCTCTAAGTGCGATATTTTTCTTGGTCTCTTCATAAAACTCTTCCCCAAATGCCTTATTTGTAAAGTCAGCCAAAAATGCAACAGAATTAATCTTTTTAGCCTTTAAGTGATTTGCCATAGCAATGCCATAAGAGACAGTATCCACCGATATCCTGAAAAATAGGTCATCCATAGCAGATAGCCTTTTGGTGGCACTATAGCCTGTAATTAGCAAGGTATTTTTTGACATCACATAGGGATGGGCTGCCAGAGTTGTGTCAGACTGTGAATGTCCGATGATGGCAATCACACCGTTGTCTATAAGTCTCTTATCCGCCTCAAGGGCTCCTTCTTTTGTCCCTTTGTCATCCTCAATCAATAGTTTTATAGGTCTGTTGTTTATACCACCCCTTTGATTGATCTCCTGTACAGCAAGCATAGCACCGTCTCTTATGTATTCACCTGATAGACCACCTGTGCCTGTTAGGTTGATAGAGAGGCCAATCCTGTACTCTTTGGGCTTAGATGAATCGCAGGAAAATAGAAAGATTAATGAAGACACTAACAACAATGAGATTAACATCATCCTGAGTCTCATGGGATTAGACCTCCTTTTTTAATTTGCCTTTAAGCTAAAGAGGATTTTTTATCCCTCCTTTATTACCCCTAATTGTGTTAATAATCCAAATGACTTCCAGAGGCGAGTGGATATCCGTTGTGTATAAATTATAAAACTTTTCTGCCTACCATGACAAAAAGACCCTGTATAGATATATTCTTTAAACTCAAAACATCCTTGCAACATTTATCTATAGTTTCTGCATCAAAAGTAATAGTTTTTTTTAGTCTCCTCCCCCTTTTTTTCAGGGTCTATGACAATGTCTGCATATAGTTTTATATATCAATTTGGTTCTGCTTTATAAAAAAACTCTTACCAGACCTTACCAAATACGAAAGGATCTCTATCATACCGCCACCTGCCTCATTTAAGGTTTTCCCGAGAAAAAACTAAAAATTCTCCCTAATACCCGCTTTTTTTATCTACATTTTTTGGGGAAGAGACTCTATCTATGGTTTATATATCTCGTTATGACCATAAAATACATCAAGATCTAAAGTTTGTGTTTGAATTGTGAGACACAACTACTGCCTGTTTGGAGGATACATTTATTGCAAGATTTCTTCTGGTGGTGTTAGTATTGTAAAGCAAATTTTACCTGTTTAATGCCTAATCTGTTCTATTTTGATGATGTGATCGTAAGTTTGCATCAAGGTATCTAAATTATGCCAAAACCCATACTAAACGTTATAAATATCTCCAAGGAATACAACAATCTTAGGGTCTTGGATAATGTCACCTTTGAGGTCAGGGGTTCTGAAATAGTTGGTTTGCTCGGTCCAAATGGTGCAGGTAAGACCACCACTATAAGCATAATCTTGGGAGTTCTTGAAAAGACCTCAGGTAAGGTTTTTATATCTGACATTGATATAGACACCCATCGGTCTCTGGCACTTGCAAATACCAATTTTACAGCCTCATACGCGCCCTTACCAGGCAATCTCACCGTCTATGAAAACCTAACGGTTTTTGCACTTCTTTATGGGGTTAAAGACTATAAAGCAAGGATATCGGAATTGATGGAGAGATTAAAGATTCAGGCACTTAGGAATACAAAATACGGTGCCCTCTCTTCTGGTGAACAGTCAAAGATTAATATCGCAAAGGCGCTTCTTAATAAGCCAAAGCTACTGCTACTGGATGAACCAACGTCCTCATTAGACCCTGCCACCGCAAGGGATATAAGAAATCTTATAAAGGAGTATGCCATTGAGACGGATTGTGGCGTGTTGTGGACATCTCATAACATGTATGAGGTTGAGAGCGTTTGTGACAGGGTGCTCCTTTTGTCAAATGGTAGGATAGTGCTTGAGGGTAATCCGAGAGAATTGCCAAAGTATTATGACAAAGAAAGCCTTGAGGAGTTGTTTATCCACAAGATGTTTGAGGGTTGAGTATTGTCAAGGATTAAGGCGATAGTATTTAGACAGTTTTTTTTGATAAAGGGAAGTTTTGCAAGGTTAATGCCTATATTCTTTTGGATTATGGTAGATATGATACTTTGGGGCTTTATCTCTACCTATCTTGATAAAATCACCTCCTATGGTTATAACTTTCTACCAACCCTGCTTGGTGCTGTGCTATTGTGGGATTTCTTTACACGGGTGATGTATGGGATGACTATAGCCTTCTTTGAAGATGTCTGGTCAAAGAACTTCTTAAATCTATTTGTATCGCCCATCAAGATATGGGAATACCTTGCAGGACTCATTATCACATCTATAGTCACGAGCATACTCGGGCTGCTTGTTATGCTCATAATAGCCACCTTTATATTTGGTCTATCATTTGCAATCTATGGGATATTGCTCTTTCCCTTTATCCTGATACTCTTTTTATTTGGAATATGCCTTGGTATCATGAGTTGTGCCGTTGTCTTTAGATTTGGACCACCTGCAGAGTGGCTTATCTGGCCTGTGCCACTACTTATCTCACCATTTGTGGGTGTCTTTTATCCAATTGATACCTTGCCTCATTGGATGCAATACATCTCTTCCATCTTGCCACCTACATATGTCTTTGAGGCTATGAGGGCAATTGTGGCTATGAAGTCACTACCTTATTTAAATCTCATTACAGCAGTAATCTTGGCGATCATTTATCTTATCTTGGCATCTTTCTTTTTTACTTACATATACAGGTGGGCATTCAGAAATGGTGTAATTGCACGATTGAGCGTTGAAAATCTGGGATAATATTCAGTAAACAAAGATTGTGAAAAGGTTGCTTAGATTGCCTGTCATTTTGCCTAAATTATAAAAATATGGTAATATATCCATTTTGAAATAAACACTTGGGGCGTCGACAAGCGGAAAGTCAGCAGATTTTGGATCTGCCATTCCCAGGTTCGAATCCTGGCGCCCCAGCCAATACTAACTAAGGAGAAAGCGATGCCTAATGACCTGAAGATCCTAACCGGCAATGCAAATCCAGACCTTGCCTGTAAGGTTAGCGAACACTTAAATATTCCACTTCTGGACTCAATGGTTACGACCTTTGGCGATGGAGAGATAATGGTTCAGATAAACGAAAACATAAGGGGGTCTGATGTCTTTGTCATACAGCCTACCTGTAATCCAGTAAATGACAACCTTATGGAACTATTGCTCATGATTGATGCCTTGAAAAGGGCATCTGCAAGGCGAATAACAGCGGTTATCCCCTACTACGGATATGCCAGACAAGACAGAAAGGTTCAACCTCGTGTCCCTATATCTTCAAAACTTGTTGCAGACCTTCTGACTGCTGCTGGCACAAATAGGGTATTAACTATAGATTTACACGCAGGACAGATACAGGGTTTCTTTAACATACCAGTTGATCATCTATACGCGGCGCCTGTTTTAAGGGATTATTTCAGAAGCAGATGCAATATCAACACGGTCATAGTTTCACCTGATGCAGGTGGAGTAGAAAGGGCAAGGGATTTTGCAAAAAGATTAGAGGCATCGTTAGCCATAGTGGATAAGCGTAGAGAGGCGGCAAATGTCTCAAAGGTAATGCATGTGATTGGTGATGTAAAGGATAAGGAAGCGATTATACTTGATGACATGATTGATACAGCAGGAACAACAACCCAAGCCGCTGAGGCATTGCTGGAAAATGGGGCAAAGAAGGTATATGCTGCCTGCACACATGGTGTCTTGTCTGGTCCTGCTATTGATAGGATAAATCGCTCTCCCTTAGAAGAGGTGGTGGTTACTGACACTATACCGATGGGAGACAAGGTCAGCAGATGTAAAAAATTAAAGGTATTGAGCGTAGCCCCTCTACTTGCTGAGGCTATCAAGAGGATACATGATGAATCCACAGTAAGTTCACTGTTTCTATAAAATCAAGGAGGAATGATGGAAAGGGTAGCATTAAATGTTGTTGAAAGACACAAGACTGGCAAGGGTGTAGCCAGAGGATTAAGGCGAAGTGGGTATATACCTGCTGTTGTATATAGGGCTGGAAAATCTCAACCTATACAAGTGCCCACAAAAGAATTGGCAATATTTATCACAAAAACCGCCGGTGAACAGGTTATTGTAGATCTTAACTTTTCTAATAATACCTCAAAGCAGGCCATACTAAAAGACTATCAGGTTGACCCGATAAACAATGTTTTAATGCATGCGGATTTTCAGGAGATACTTGCCACAGAGGAGATTGTGGTCTCTGTCCATGTGGTTATCAAGGGAGAACCAATAGGGGTAAAACAAGATGGTGGCATATTGCAGTATGGTTTGAGAGAGATAGAGATAGAGTGTCTACCTGATAAAATACCTGGACATATAGATGTGGATGTCTCACAATTAAGACTAAACCAGTCCATACATGTGGGAGACCTAAATCTTGGTGAAGGGATAAAGGTTTTAACAGATAAGGAAGAGGTTATCGCAACTGTGACCTCAATAAAAGAAGAGGCACCAGCTGAGGCTGTAGAGGCTCAGGAAAAAGTAGAGCCAGAGGTCATCAAAAAGGGCAAGAAACAAGAGGCTGACGAGACTAAATAGTTGTGGCTCATAGTAGGGTTAGGCAATCCAGGTAAAAGATACTCTCAAACAAGACATAACATCGGTTTTTTACTTGTCGATAGATTAGCGCATTCTGAGTCAATATCCTTTCAAAATAAAGAAAGCTTCCAGTTTGGAGGATGTCAGATAGGTGGTCAAGACATCCTCTTACTCAAACCCCTTACATACATGAATAGGAGTGGGATTGTAGTAAGAGAGGTAATTCAGCGACACTCAATCCACATATCCAATCTCATAGTCTGTCACGATGATATTGACATTGATTTAGGGATGATGAAGATCAAGAAACAGGGTAGCTCTGGTGGTCACAGGGGGGTTCAGTCCATCATAGATGAGTTGTCGTCTCGTGATTTTATAAGATTAAAGATAGGCATCGGAAGAGACCCCTCAATCCCAGTGGATGAGTATGTATTATCAAGGTTTGAAGGTTCTGAGATTGATACAATCAATAGTGTTATGATAGATGCAGAGAAGGCTATCAGGGAGATTATTATAAATGGTGTGGATATTGCTATGAATAGGTTTAATAGAAAAAAAACATCAGCAGATAGAAAGATTGACCCTTGAGATTGCCAAAGAGCCAGAATACATTTAAGATCATTCCTTTGAAATCATATTAGCATTACCTGTACGCATTTTTTCTAATCTCAGGATAACATAACCCAAAAAATACAATTAAATGGATAATATATCGGACATAGATACCTTCAAAGCCTTTGAACTGCAACAAGGTTTATCTAATGTAGAGCCCCTAATTCACAATCGTTATAATTACATAAAAATGTGCAGTTAGAAATCATAACGCTACATGTGTAAAGGTTTTGCAACAAAGCCCTTTCAGGCATCTATGTCCGATAAGAGACAATTTTGG
>JBDNDH010000096.1:0-5639 GCA_046719235.1 Thermodesulfovibrionales bacterium | reverse complement strand
TCTCTATGACTGCATCCTCAAGGGCATTTGCAAACCTTATAACTTGAGGGGTATTGTCGAGTTCACCTCTTTTTGATAGTGCACCTGTCCATGCAAATATGGAAGCGATTGGGTTTGTGGAGGTAATCTTCCCTTTTAGCCTCTCATAATAATGCCTTACTACTGTACCATGGGCTGCCTCATATTCAAAATCGCCCTCAGGAGATACAAGTACTGATGTCATGAGTCCAAGACTGCCAAAACCACTTGCTATCATATCCGACATGACATCGCCATCGTAATTCATACATGCCCAGAGCATCCCGCCAGAAGACTTCATAATCTGTGCCACAGCATCGTCTATGAGGAGATACCTATAATTGATCTGGGAGGCAGTTAATTCTCCCTTAGCCTGTTCGATCTCCTGAGAGAAGATATCTTTAAAGTATCTATGGTAGGTCTTGGATATCGTGTCCTTTGCGCCAAACCATAGATCGACTTTTTCTGAGACTGCATAATGAATACATGATCTCGCAAAACTCCTTATAGACTTTTCGAGGTTGTGTATAGCCATTACCACTCCCTTTGTCGTAAAATCATGAACGGTTACACTAAGGGTCTCACTACCGTCGTATGATTTGTATATCATCTCAACCTTGCCCGGTTTACTAATCTCCATTTCAACCCCTTTGTAGATATCTCCATAGGCATGACGCCCGATGATGATAGGGCGTGTCCAAGTCTTTACTGCTGGTGGGATATTTTTGATTATTATTGGTTTTCTAAAGACAGTCCCGTCAAGGATGGAGCGGATTGTGGCGTTTGGGCTCTTCCATAGTTGTTTGAGTGAGTATTCTTTTAGGCGATCGCGATTAGGTGTGATGGTTGCACACTTTACACCTACCTTATATGTCTTAATTGCCTCTGCAGATTGGATGGTTATCTCATCGTTTGTGTTGTCACGACTTTTGATGCCGAGATCAAAATAGACGATAGGGATGTCTAAGAATTCAAATATAAGCCTCTCCTTGATCAACCCCCACATAATCCTTGCCATCTCATCCCCATCTAACTCAACTAACGGGTTTAAGACCTTTATCTTTTCTGACATTTATAATTCCCTCCTTATCTTATATATGCCTCAGTTACATACCTTCTCATCATCCTGTGTGAGTTGAAAAAGTATGCGTTCTTTGAGATTGCATTCTGCATGACCTTTACCCAATTTTCCCTATCTTTGTAGTATAACGGAAGAATGATGTTTTCGAGTTTATAATAGAGGTCTTCGGCATCTTTATCAGGGTCTGCAGATATGTCTAATGGACCTATTGACCACCCTGTGCAACCCTCAATATGTCCCTCTATCCACCAGCCATCCAATACACTAAAGTTAGGCACCCCGTTGTGAGATGCCTTCATACCGCTTGTTCCTGATGCCTCAAGTGGTCTTAATGGTGTATTAAGCCAGATATCAACACCAGAGACTATCTTTAGGGCTATATCCATATTGTAATTCTTTACATAAACTATCTTTATCTTGTCTTTTATCTTCTCTTTAATCTCGTGTATCTTTTGTATCAATTGTTTACCTTGTTCATCCCTTGGGTGTGCCTTGCCACCGTAGACAATCTGTATCCTGCCTTCACCAATCTTACACAGTCTTTTTATGTCTTTAAATAACAGGTCAGCCCTTTTGTATGCAGTAGCCCTTCGTGCAAAACCAATGGTAAATGTGTCATAGTTTAACTCAATATTGGTCTCACGGTTGATATAGTCAATGAGATGCCTTTTTGCCTTCTGGTGTGCATCCCATATCTCTTCAGGCGGTATTCTCTCTACCCTTACAAGCATTGCTGGCTCATTTGCCCATCCAGGAAAGTATTTATTGAATAATTGTTTGAAGGGCTCACTTGTCCATGTGTATGAGTGGACACCATTTGTGATGGCGTGTATCTCATAACCCGGAAACATTCCCTTTGATACCTCACCATGTTTCTTTGCAACGCCATTTACATAGTTGCTGAGATTAAGGGCAAGTTTAGTCATATTTAACTGATCAGCACCAGCATGCTCCTGTAAGACACTCATCGGAACAGGCTCAGTAAAGATGCCCTTTACAAGATCATATGGGAATTTATCATGTCCAGCCTCCACCGGTGTGTGAGTAGTAAACACACAGAGTGATCTGACTCTATCTGCATTCCAGACAAGCCTCTCATCCCAGACCTCTTCAATGTCCTTCTTGAACATCCTTAACAATTCAACTGTAAGCAGGCTTGAATGACCTTCGTTCATATGAAACTTCTTTATCAAAAAGCCTATCTCGTATAAGAGCCTTGTCCCGCCAATACCCAGTATAATCTCTTGTTTAAACCTGTATGCACTATCTCCACCATACAGATACTGTGTGATCTGTCTATCCGTTTCAGTATTTTCTGGCAGATCAGTATCAAGGAATATTATTGGGATATTACCACCTGTCTCACTCCTCACGATATAAAGCCAACCACACAATACCACATCTCTACCTTCAATACTAACCGTTACCCTTTCTGTTAATTGGGTCATAAAATCAGAGGGTTTGAAGTCATCGGGGAGCTCGTGTTGTCTGCCGTATACGTCTATTTCCTGTTTGAAATAGCCTTTTTTGGTAAGGAGTGTGACCGCTACCATAGGAAGTTTTAGATCTGCTGCGGACTTTATGGTGTCACCTGCAAGGATACCAAGCCCACCGCTATAGGTAGGGATATTGCTTTGTATGCCTATTTCCATTGAAAAATATGCTATTCTTGGTTCTTTTAAAAACTCATCTACAATCTTCGCCATAATTTAGACTCCTTCAGCCATTTTTATTAATTCCTTTAATGCCAAATCACATTCATCTGAAAGCATCCTCGTATACTCGTTTACATATAATCCGATGTGATCTTTAATAACACTATCAGCAAGCTCTTGGGCATAACCTTTTATGTAGGGCATGACATTATCAATATTTTTATCTGAGTAGTCAATGCTTTGAATGATCAACTGTTCTATCTTCTTGATTTTATCCTCACCAATAGACCTTTTTGCTGCTATGCCTCCTAAGGGTATGGGTAGCGATGTGATGTCCTCCCACCATTTACCCAAATCGGCAATCTCTATAAGCCCATACTCTTTATATGTGAATCTCCCTTCATGGATTATGACCCCGATGTCAGATATCCCCTTTTTTACAGAAGGCATAATCTCGTTAAATGGCATAAATAGAACATCCTTTATGCTGAGATTATTATGTCTTGAAAAGATCTTAAATAGGAGATAAGCCGTCGTTAATCTTCCTGGAACGGCAACGGTCAATTCATCCTTAAAATCTATCTGATCCTGTCCTTTCTTTATAACAAGCGGTCCACAGCCTCTACCAAAGGCACCCCCACAATTAAGGAATACAAAATCATCCCTTAGGTAATAAAAGGCATGGCATGAGACCTTCGATATATCCAAGCGTCTCTGTAATGCAAGGTTATTGAGTGTTTCGACATCTTCAATAATAAATTGAAAGTCGAGCCCTCCTGTATCTAATAAGCCATTTGATAGGGCGTAAAAAATATAAGTATCATTTGGACAGGGTGAAAAACCAAAGGTTAACATGATTATGAATTTTTTATTTATTTTTTTAGTTATCTAAGCATAACACGACTTTATATATTTATGGTATAACTTTTTATAATATGTAATGATCAGGCTTTTTAACTCTCATCCAATCTTGAGGAAATAACTTTTAGTACCCTTCTAAGAAGGTCCTCATCCATGTTAAGGACATCAAAAACCTCTTTGCCAATGTTGTGTAAAAACCTCTCACCCGAATAGCCATAACCTAAGGATTTTGTTATCTCATTTGATAGACAGACTATAGATGCCTCTTTAAGATTATCTTTTAGTTGGCTGGTGTTGTGATGATATTTAACAGCCTCAACAAAGGGTAATGGGAAGTTCCATCTGTATATCAACCAAGAGCCCACATCTGCATGAGTAACATCAAATATCTTTTTTTCTTCATCTATGAGGTGCGATTGATTTTGTTTGGCAAGGTTGATAACATTGGCGTATTCGTTTGGATACTTAAGAGTTAGTGCTACCTTCCCTATGTCGTGTATAAGTCCTGCAATGGTCATATCCTCTACGATGTCATTATTGTTGGTCATTTCAGCGATAATCCTTGCAGATAAGGCACAACCCCTTGAATGTTCCCATAGCCCAACTATGGTCTCTTGTAGGGATTCAAATACTGTTACACCAAGTAACAAACCCTTAATGGAGTTTAGCCCAAGCATCATTATTGCTTGACTTACCCTTGTAATCTTGGCTGTAAAGCCATAGATTGGAGAATTGGCTGCCCTTATGACCCTTGCTGTTAGGGTGGTATCCCTAAGTATAAATTCTGCCAACTCGTCTATTGAGATATTAGGGTCCTCTATCAGTAAGATGAGTTTTCTGAGTGTTGGTGGTATAGTTGGAAGGCTGTAGATGTTTTCTATCTCGTAGCGAAGTTTTGTTACATTCATCACTTACCTCTTTATAGTCATATCATAAATATCCTTGCTCTTTAACCCGTATCTTTGAGATACGAGCTTTGATGCCTCTTTTCTACTCATACCATCTTTTACCAAGTCTAATGCCTCCTTTAATACGCTATTTATATCTATTTTGTTTTCACTACAGCCCTCAGATATTATGACATATTCCCCAGCAATTGTTTGAGAATTTAGATATTGTATAACCTCTGATGCCCTGCCTCTAATGAATTCTTCATGTATCTTTGTCATCTCTTTGGCAACTACTATATACCTGTTACCAAAGACTTCTGATAGGTCAGTTATCATGTCTATTAATCTATGTGGTGCCTCATAGAAAATTAGGGTCATCCTCAGGTGTGATATATCTTGGAGCAGTCTTATTCGTTCAGACCTTTTAGGTGGGAGATAACCTATGAAGGTAAATTCACTTGTTTTTATACCGCTTACGGAAAGCGCTGTTACAAGGGCAGAACATCCGGGTATCGGTATGACCTTTATCCCTTCTTTAAGTGCCTCGCTTACAATGTATGAGCCAGGGTCTGATATTGTAGGTGTTCCTGCATCTGTTATTAAAGCCACATCTAAACCAGACCTTAGGATATTAAATATCTCTTTTGATACCTTTTTTTGAGTCTGAGACCAACAACTGATAAGTCTTTTTTTAATTCCGTAGTGATTGAGGAGCTTTAAGGAGTGACGGGTATCTTCTGCTGCAATTACATCTACCTCCTTCAACTTCCTCAAAGCCCTCAGGGTTATGTCTTCAAGATTTCCAATTGGGGTTGCTACAATATATAGAACACCAACAGACATTATTTATCTTTTGCCATCCCGCATAGGTTTTTTCCTATCTCTAACTCCTTTGCCTTTTTCTCATCAGGTGTCAATATCCCCAAATTGACCTTTCTAATCTCCTGATATCTCTCAGGATTTGGTGGTAAACTGGATGATACCTGTTTGAAAAACTCTTGGAAATCCCTAATCTGATAAAGATCAAGATCACGTCTTGCCCTTCCCATAGTGGTCATTACAATGCCCGATTCCTGTTCCTTCAGGGATGATGCATGTGTTGGCAGGATTATCGTATCATCAGAAAGGTGAGCA
>JBDNDH010000095.1:0-5659 GCA_046719235.1 Thermodesulfovibrionales bacterium | reverse complement strand
AATTTTATTACATTTGGATTAATAAGCGCCAATTCCTTGATCCTTTCCTCAGTTGTGTTTAGGGGTATTATAATCTTTGCCCTCAGTTTTCCATTCACCTGAACAACCAACTCTACCTCTTCATCAGTGGCGAGTTGCTCATCCCATTTTGGCCAGGCACATTGAAAAACGGATGTCTCCTCACCGAGATGATACCATAACTCTTCAGCGATGTGAGGGGCAAATGGTGAAAGAAGTATTATCAATGTCTTTAGACAATGATCCATCGCCTTAATCTTGCTTTTATCGGTGTACTCAACAGTTGAGAGTAAATTCACAAACTCCATCATCGCAGATATGGCGGTATTGAAATGAAAGGCTCTCTCGATATCTGTGGTTACCTTTTTGATGCATTGGTGCATCTTTCTGATCAGATCCTTGTCAACCTCAATCGCTGCGTCGGTTTGAGGGATGTCTTCATCACCTTTTGACTTATGTCTGTAAACTAATCCCCAGACCTTGTTTAAGAATCTATGAGCCCCTTCTACCCCCTGTTCTGACCACTCCAAGTCCTTTTCTGGTGGTGCGGCAAAGAGTGAAAAGACCCTTATGGTATCTGCCCCGTATCTATCTAAGAGTTCATTTGGGTCAATGACATTCTTTTTTGATTTTGACATCTTTTCGACCCTTCCTCGTTCTGCTACCTGGTTACAATGGACGCATCTGCCATCCTTTACCTCTTCTGGGAATAACCATTCATGCCTACTACATCTAAAGGTCTCTTTACAGACCATGCCCTGTGTAAGGAGATTTCCAAATGGCTCAGAAAAAGATATCAACCCCATATCCCTTAGACAACGAGTAAAGAACCTTGAATATAGGAGGTGCAAAACAGCATGTTCAATACCCCCGATATACTGATCCACTGGCAACCAGTAAGAGATATCATCTGAAGACTCCTTAAAAGCTTTTTCAAAATCTAAGCCTTTCATCTCATCAAAAGGTATATCCTTATATGACTTGGTATGGGCTTGTCTAAGGCAGTAGGCTATAAAATACCACGAAGAGTCAACAAATGTATCCATTGTATCTGTTTCTCTCTGTGCGTCGATACCACATTTAGGACACTTTACACTTATAAAATCACTTGAATGCTTAAGTGGTGAAGCGCCCATACCGGTGAAACTGATATCCTCAGGTAGCAATACTGGTAGTTGATCATAAGGAACAGGCAGAGTCCCACAAACTGGGCAGTATATAATAGGGATTGGCGTTCCCCAGTATCTTTGCCTTGAGATCCCCCAATCCCTGAGTTTATAGTTTATCCTTTTAGTCCCAAGCCCCTTTTCTTCTATGTATCTTATGATTGCATCCTTTGCCTCTTGTCCTATCAATCCGCTAAAGGGACCAGAATCTATCAATAAGCCCTCATCCTCAAATGCCTCAGAAAGTGTGTGTGGAAGTGTGTCATTTACAGGCATGATGACAACCTTTATCGGCAGATTATATCTCTTTGCAAACTCAAAGTCCCTTTGGTCATGTGCTGGGACAGACATAATAGCACCAGTGCCATATTCCATCAAGACAAAATTAGCCACATATATCGGTATCTGTTGATCATTCAGGGGATTTATAGCATAATGCCCAGTAAAAAGCCCTATCTTTTCGTCCTCTTTTCCATATCGTTCTTTTACCTTGTTAAGAGCGTCTTTGTCACTTACCAGCTCTTCAGCCAGCGGATGTGTGGGGGCAATACACATAAACGTAACACCAAAGAGGGTGTCTGGTCTGGTTGTAAATATCCTCAATGGTTTACCAAGATTAAGAATTGGGAAATCTACCTCTACACCAATGCTCTTTCCAATCCAATTCTTCTGCATTGTTACAACCCGTTCTGGCCAGCCGTTTAGCAAATCGCATCCCTGAAGTAGTTCCTCTGCATATCTTGTAATCTTGAAAAACCACTGTTCAAGCTCCTTTTGTATGACCTTTGAGTTGCATCGCCAACAGCCTCCTTCAATAACCTGCTCATTTGCAAGGACAGTAGAACATTCCTGACACCAGTTTACAAAGGACTTTCTTTTGTATGCGATCCCCATCTCGTAAAGTTTCAAAAAGAACCACTGATTCCAGCGATAGT
This sequence comes from Thermodesulfovibrionales bacterium, assembly GCA_046719235.1. Taxonomy (GTDB): domain Bacteria; phylum Nitrospirota; class Thermodesulfovibrionia; order Thermodesulfovibrionales; family Dissulfurispiraceae; genus DUZI01. Next base: position 3,540 of record JBDNDH010000095.1, on the reverse strand, counting down.
ATTCTGGATTACATGTTGTAACCTCTAAATCCCAGTCGTAGCTAATCCCCAATCTCATAAGTTGTGATTTCATGAAGCTTATATTCTGCTTTGTCCATACATGGGGGTGCACATTGTTTTTGATTGCGGCATTTTCAGCAGGCATACCAAAGGCATCCCATCCCATCGGATGAAGGACGCTGTATCCGTTCATCACCTTGTATCTTGCCACTACATCCCCTATGGCATAGTTTCTTACATGTCCCATATGTATCTTGCCCGAAGGGTAAGGGAACATCTCAAGACAGTAAAACTTTTTATCTCTCTTTTCAGAAGGTGTCTTGTATGTGTGGTTTTCTGACCAATATCTCTGCCACTTTGGCTCCACCTCAGCAGGATTATATCTCTCTTTCAAATTTTACCCCTCCTAACTATTGTAGTATTGTTGTGCCTTCAGGTGGCACAAACCTAAAGACCTTGCTGTCAACCTTACCATTTACAACAACGTCTTTAAATACCACCTCTATCTTATTTCCAGAATTGTCAATCATGTTTATCGTATCGATTGGAAACGGCTTATTATCATCAACGGTTATCTCAACATTGACAATCTGACCGATTCCTTTTACTGGTGTAAGGGAAACCTTTTTATCTGAGAGCCTTTTGATATTGAAATCTGACCTTATGTCCGTTAGCCCACCCAATAGGGATAGTGGTGTCTGTCCGTATTTTGATTCATCAAAGGGCATCTTGAATGCGGTTTTATCGCTCGGTTTGTAGATTATCATCTCGTTGTTGTTGATATAAACATGGTGAGGTTTGTCGCCAAGGTATCTTATATGAAGGCTACCCTTTTTCATATAAAACCTTCCGTTATATGTGGTAGTCTTTTTCAACTCCTTTATAGTGCTCTTCTGAACAAAGTTTCCCTCAAGCGTGTTTAGTGACTTATAAAATTCATCAATAGTGCCCACCACATCCGATGCCCCTACAGATATGTTGGAGACTAACAAGAAAAACACAATTAATAATAGTCTCATAAAACCCCCTCTTTCAAATACAAGTTTACTATGTTATCACAAACGAGGTGTCTATTTGCTAATCTGCAAATTCTTTAAACCACTAACTCTTGTTACAGGCATAAAAAAAATGTCTTTCCCACACATAACCTTACTTAAGACATCTGTTTACCAGTAACATATTTAGGTTAAAATATCTGAATGTCCAAAAAAGAACTTGTGATTGAAGGGGCAAGACAGAATAATCTCAAAAATATCTCTCTCTGTCTTCCACATGACAAACTGATCGTGATCACAGGACTTTCCGGTTCGGGAAAGTCATCCCTTGCCTTTGATACCATATTTGCCGAAGGCCAATGGAGGTTTATAGAGTCCCTTTCAACATACGCAAGGGTCTTCATAGACAAGATAAATAGACCAGACATAGACAGGATGTTAAACATAAGACCTGCTATTGCCCTCCAGCAGCACAATCCGATAAAGACATCCAGATCTACGGTTGGCACACTCACAGAACTCTATGACCTTTTTAGGATAATCTTTGCTAACATCTCAGATCCCTTCTGTCACCAGTGTGGTAGGCAGATAAGGAGATGGAATCCTACAGATATCACAAGTTACCTCTTAGAGTCATACACAGATAGCAGGGCAATAGTATATGCAGAAACCGTCTCACACAAGGACGACTTGATAATGAGAGGCTTTCAGAGGGTATTGATTAATGATGAGATAGTAGATCTATCAGAGATAGAAGACCCTTCAGAGGCACAATACCGTGTTGTGATTGATAGATTGGTCATTAAGAGTGATGATAGACTTGCTGACTCCATTAGGACAGCGTGGAAGGAGGGTAGAGAGAGGCTTGGCGTAATAATAGTAGACAAAGATAACAAAAGACAGGAACTTATCTTTTCATCTGATTTAATATGTGACTACTGCAATATTAGATTAAATGAGCCATCTGCCGATGTATTTTCATTCAATCACCCTGCACATGTATGTAAGACTTGCAGAGGCTTTGGCAATATCCTGACCTATAAAGAAGACTCCATCATCCCCGATCCCTCTCTGTCACTAAAGCAAGGGGCGATTAATCTATTACAAAAAGATAGCCTATCATGGTGGAGAGAGCAGCTGTTAAGAGGCGCAGAGATGAGCGGGATCGATGTAAATATCCCATATAGAGACCTCACTGATGATCAAAAACTGCTTATCTTTGAGGGCAATGAACACTTCTATGGTATAAATACACTTTTTAAGGAATTAGAGGAGAAGAGATACAAGATACATGTAAGGGTATTTTTAAACAAACATAGGACAGCTGTTGTATGTCCCGACTGTAAAGGCAAGAGGCTTATTAAAGAGTCTCTCTCATACAAGATCGAAGACAAGGATATAGCAGATATAATGAACATGTCTATATCAGACCTAAAAAGATGGATGAATACCCTCACACTCACACCATCTCAGGTGCAAGGTCTAAAAGAGGCAATCAAACAGATCAATCAAAAGATTGATTTACTTGAGATGGTTGGTCTTGGATACCTCACTCTGTCAAGGCAATCAAAGACCTTATCGGGTGGTGAATATCAAAGGATCAATCTATGCAATCAACTCTCAGGACGACTCACTGGCACACTTTATGTCCTCGATGAACCTACTATAGGTCTTCATCCTCGAGATACAGACAGGATAATTCAGATACTCAAAGCACTCGTCTCGTATGGCAATACTGCCATAGTAGTAGAGCATGATAGGGATGTTATATCATCGGCAGATTATATCGTTGAAATGGGTCCTGGAAGCGGATCTAAGGGTGGTGAGATAATCTTTTCTGGCAACTACGAGGATTTCATCCATTCAAACACCCTCACATCAAGGTATATAAACAACGAAATCGATGATGATTGTTTTATACATATCAAGAGGAAAAAACCATCAACTAATCAATTACTAACGTTGGAGGGGGCATCTGGCAATAACCTAAAATATATAAATGTGTCGATACCATTGGGCATGTTGACTGTGGTTACAGGGGTATCTGGCTCAGGTAAGAGCAGCTTAATTGTAGAGACACTGTATTATGCTTTAAGCAATCATTTTAAGACAGACCTAAGTATCCCTCTACCGTATAAGAAATTAACAGGAAAATCACTCATAAAAGGGGTTAAACTGATAGACCAAACGCCAATAGGCAGATCTCCAAGGTCAAACCCAGCCACTTATATTGGTTTTTTTGATGGTATAAGAAAGATATTCAGTCAGGAGGCAAAGGATAAATATAAGGGATTTAACCCTCGGCACTTCTCATTTAATGTAACAGGCGGTAGATGCGAGGTATGTAAAGGTGAGGGTTTTCAGAGGGTAGAGATGTATTTCTTTGAGGATATATATGTAACATGCGAGGCATGTGGTGGGAGAAGATACAAAGAAGAGGTTCTCAATATAAGGTATAAAGGGAAGAACATCGGTGATGTGTTGAATATGACCGTATCAGAGGCATTGGAATTCTTTGATAGACAAAAGGATATAGTAGACAAAC
>JBDNDH010000094.1:0-5691 GCA_046719235.1 Thermodesulfovibrionales bacterium | reverse complement strand
GTCCTCAACAGGTGACTTGGTAATAGGGAGATTCTGTAAAGAGTATCTAAAATTGCCATCGGAGAAGAATCTGATTATGGAGTTGACAGCAGATAATCTATCCTTTCCATCGGTGAGTGAGTGGGAGAGATTTTTTATGTTATCCGATATTGGAGGCAATTGGGTATAGGCAACCTCGTCTGTCTTTAATACACCAATGGATTGCGAGATTACAGAGCTCACGGTGTAATAAACCCTTCTATTGATCTTGTTATCCGACAGGGCTGTAAGATCACTCTGCATCTTTGTCCCCTTTAGGGTTACCCTTACAGGTTTATCTAAACCGAATATGTATCTATTGTCATATGCCTCCAAGAATATACCCTGTTGGACAGTTTCCCCCTTTATGCCTTTTGGGTTTAAGATATCAGAGATATTATTGTCTGACCGAGACCACGAGACCCCATCAAAGTAGTCAAGGACTACACCCCGCCAGTATAGGCTATTTTCATCAACAGGAGGCATGGTTGCCCTGAATATAACAGAGACATCCTCTTGTATCCCAGAAATATCACCCAGTTTTATGTTATCTGTAAAACCAGTAAGGCCCTTATCAGGCCTGTTTAAAAAAGTAAAAAGCGGCAGGGTAGTCCTTGGTAGAATAAAAAACAGCCCGATGAGCATGGGGATAGAGACTAACGGTATAAGGAGGGCCGTTGTTATGGTCTTAGTTGTTGCCTTCAATGTAAGACTAATGCCCTTATCTTCAGAGAAGAATGTAAGTATCACTATCGCCAATCCTATAAGAAAAAAAAGCGACAAGAAGTAAATCAGAAAAGTCATGTCGATGTTATAAAGTGCTGAGCCTGCTAAGATGAATAAAGATATGGTGTATATCTGCATATAGTCTCTAAATGCCTTTTCTTCAAGAAATTTTATAAATAACAACACCGTTAGCCCTTCAATTACAGGTGTTGCTGGGTCATTAAGGTCTATCCTATAAAATGTAGCAAAGAGTATGAAGATCGTAGTCAGATTTATCACCGTTCTCGGTAGATAATTTTTAATGCTAAAGTCAATGGCGGTTGATAGGGCAATAAGCAAGATACCAATTACCCTGTAAATAATCCCGATATGGATAAATACAGACATGAATGCTATCACTGCGATGATATAAGATATAACCTTGAGTAAGGGCTCTATACCGAAATACCTATTTGTCATCATATAGTGCAAGGATTTTTAAGAGTTTTAGTCTATGCTCGAGGTTACACGCTGGTGGAAACATCTCGCCCCTAATCTTTAATCCAAAAGGTATCTGAAGCCTGTATAGTTGATTAATCAGGTATGTGGCTAAAGACAGATTGGTCTCTGTATCATATGGTAAGGTTTCAAAATCTATGACCACAGGTTCAGTCTCCAATGATGAGAATTCCTTGGTCTTTAGCCTGTCAGTCCTTGCAGATGCCTTCCAGTGTATGTATTTTAGAGGGTCTCCAATTATGTAATCCCTTGTAGATACCAGCTCGGAGCCAAATCCTATGTTGTCGGTGTCTGTGTCTCCTTTTTTTGTCTCCCTTTCTGAGATACCTGCATATGTAAGGTGAAATTTCAAGGGTTCAGGAAATGCTATTACATTGAGAGATTCTTTTATGCCTCTACACCTGATAAAGAAATTGAATGGGAACACTGAGCAGACGGATATACCCCCTATCTCATTTAAGCCCCTCTTGTAAGGTGTCAACTCTATAAACTTTTCTGATGATGCCTTTCTATCTATGAAGGCAAGTAGTGTTACCTTGTTGAGTAAAGATACCCTTATGAGGAAGGATGGGAGGAGGGCTTTTTTGTTTGTTATGGTTATCCTTACTGGTGATGGTGTGTTTGCGTATATCTCAGAGGGAGTTGTTATATTTATCTCTAAACCTTGGATGTTTCTCCTGCCAATGAAACCAGACACAGCCATGAAACTTAACAGTGCTGAAACTATGAGGTATATCAGATTGTTTGCGGTATTGATGGCTGCAAAACCCAAAAAGATGGTAATAGCGATGTAGAGCCATCCTGCCTTTGTTATCTTTATTACAGGGGGATTTTTACTTCTTGCAGTATTGATTGTATCAACTCCCTATGGTCAATACCCTTATATTGATCTTGTAGAATTAACCTGTGAGGCACTGTATAAGTGAGAAATTGGATGATGTCCTCTGGTATGATGTAGTCCCTATCCTGAAAATATGCACTGGTTTTTGCCACATAAGAAAGGGCTAAGGCACCTCTTGTAGATAACCCTACCTTTATAAATTTATTCTTTCTTGTGACATGAAGGATGTCTGTTATGTAGTCAAGCATCTTTTCAGAGATTAATACGGACTGTCTTATGGTGTTCTGTATCTCGGTTGTCTCCTTGATCTCAAGCACAGGCGATATTGAATTTATCGTATCTCTCTTGCTTCCCCCCCTTATGATATCCTTTTCAAATTCCCTTGATGGATACCCAATGCTTATCCTCATGATAAACCTGTCTAATTGATTATCCGGAAGAGGGAATGTGCCAAAATGTTCAAGTGGGTTTTGTGTGGCTATTAAAAAAAATGGCTCGCTTAACCTATATGTCTTACCCTCAACGGTAACCTGCTCCTCAGCCATTGCCTCAAGGAGTGCACTCTGGGTCTTTGGTGTAGCCCTATTAATCTCGTCCACAAGGATTATATTGTTGAAGACAGGTCCTTTGTGAAAATCAAAGGAATTTGTTGACTTATTAAATACAGAAAGCCCTGTTATGTCTGAAGGCAGAAGGTCATTAGTGCATTGAATCCTGCCAAAACTCAGACCTAATGCCCGGGCAAGGGCAACTGCAAGTCTTGTCTTGCCGAGCCCTGGCAAGTCCTCAATGAGCAGATGCCCCTTAGAAAAAAAGGCAAGTAAAGAGAGTTTGATAGCATTGGTCTTGCCCTGCAAGTAGGGATCAAGACATTTTAATATCTCGTTGATCTTTTGATTTTTTATCTCAATCGGCAAGCATTTCTCCTTTAATCAGCAAGTAAAATTATAAAATAAAATCAAATCAATAAGCCACACAGCCCAGTCAATTGAAAAGGGCAGACAAACCTCCAGATAAGAACAGACAAACATAGGAGTCAATCAATATTAACCTTATCAAAAAAACAATACTGTGACCAATCTTCGGCGCTACCAGCCACCACCTCCACCACCTCCGCCACCTCCGCCTGAGGAGCCTCCTGATGAAGATGCCGATGTCATTGATGAAGCCACAGCAGTGCCAATAACACTACCGATATTGCTAAAGGATGTAGTAGAGAATGAACTCCCCGAGTACCACGATGGTGAGTATGAACCAGTTTTAGTCTCATAGGATGACGACCTGAGTATTGACTCAAACTGCCCTGCCCATTCATTCTCCACATCAAGCCCAACAGCAAATGGCAGATACTTTTCAAACAATTCAGGCGTTTTACCTGCTGGGTAAAGGGTATTAAATCGCTCCTCTTCAGTAGTCTTTAGAAATTGTTTAAAGCCTTCTATCTTATCCATGATCAGTCTGCCTCTTAATGTTGGAGCCTTGAGTAGATGATAAAATATATTGTTTATGACACCAAGTGAGAAGTTTAATATTACAAACAACGGTGATGTTGCGTTTAGAAGTAACCAAATAGCCAAGACCTCTCCTGCTACAAAAGGTATGCTAACAAATGTAATAAATATAGCCTTGAATATATCAAGAGATCTATTAAAACCACGCCCTACGCTTTTCCAGGTTAAAAACACTGTATAAAGCAGCAAAAACACACCCATAGACCATATAGTAAGCCATATACACATAAAGACTACTAATGCTTGATTAGCCGATGAGTATGCACTCAGGAATGTTGTTACCAGTGAAAGAATTACACCTACAAGGAAAAAGGACCTGTTAGTGTTAAAGTATATCCTCTCATATGTATTTCTTAGGATCTTCTTAAATTCTCCCCTTGCCTCAATAATGGTCTTGTTTTCTGACCTGTCAAGTTTTATTGAGTTAGACCCTTTAAAGAGTTTTTCGTATAAAACCCTCTCCTCTCTGCTTAAGTCTCCCTTTGGATTTTCGTTTTTTTTGATAGTTACCTTGCCAGAATCCTCTTTAATATTTACAAAACCCTTTACCGCCATATTCAATATGGCGGATGAGATTACCTTATCATCAAACCCCATCTTGTATATATATCTCATTGATGCAGGGGAATAGCCCTTTGGGGGCTCAAATAGGGGGATGATAGTCCCCTTTTCAGGGTCTCTACCGACCTTCAGCCATGTTATAGAGTAATAGATTAATACCAACAAAAGCCCTGCCGCTGCAATGATGATCGCCCTGTTGTCATCGATAAAGTATTGAACCTTTTCCTTTTGAGTAGGCGCCTTGACTATGCCCTTTTGCCAGCTGACAACGATCGTCAAACCCTCCTTAAGTCCAAGGGGTCTTGTGGTCTCAAAATAAGGGGTTTTATCAACACCATAGGTAACCTTAAAGTCCTTACCCTTCTGTCCTATAAGCCCTGTGTAGGCATCTATAAACTTTATCCGGTCCCTTGCCGCATCAGGCAGATAGACCCGAGCAGATGCCTTATCAATGGGAAAAGCCCAGTAGTTACCAGTAACATTCCAATAGAGTTCGTCGTGGTCATCAAAAAAACCAATCTGCCTTTTTGTGGAGTATGTAATTGTATAGGTATAGACACCCTTTTTAAGAAAGACATCCCTTTGACCAATGTAAATCCTTATGGAATTTGGCTGATCCTCAGTGTGGTAGGGTTCTTCTTTACCGTCTTTTAGTATCTTAAGTAGGGAGAAGTTAACTACATAATCATTGCCATAAAGGTCCTTGTATCTAAGGGGAAAATCCCTGTATATCCCCCTTTTGATATCATTACCTTCAGCCCTTACCCTAATGGTCTCTTCAACGATGATTGAACCATCAACATTTACGACAATGTCAGAGTGAAATCTCAATATCCTCTCATCAGCCCATAGAAAAGAAGGGACAAGAAAAGAGACGATTACAACGATTATAGAAAAAAGGTGGATAATCACCTTAAAACTCTATCTTGGGCGTTTGCCTTATAGCAGACTCCTCAACCTCGTAAAACTCAAAGGTCTTAAACCCAAAGATTGATGCTATAATTGAACTTGGAAAGGACTCTACAAGGATGTTAAAATCCCTTACCGTGCCATTATAATACCTGCGGGCTAATTGTATCTGCTCTTCAAGATTAGCAAGGTTTGATTGTAAGTCAAGGAAGTTCTGATTAGCCTTAAGATCTGGGTATGCCTCTGCTACTGCAAATAGACTTTTAAGCATTGATGAAAGAGCAATCTCTGCCTGTGCCTTATCCTTGATGTCGCCAGCACCTATCGACCTTGCCCTCATCTCTGCTATGCCCTCAAGGAGTTTTCTCTCGTGTTGCATATACCCCTTGACGGTGTTAAGCAGATTTGGAATAAGGTCATGTCGTCTTTTTAATTGGACATCTATACCGCTCCATGCCTCTCGGACAAGGTTCTTTTTCTTGATAAACATGTTGTATACCGATATAACAAATATCAAGATGCCCAGAATGAAACCTGTAATTAACAAAAGCATTGCCATTGTCTTCTCCTTTTTTGACTTTTAAATCTAAGCCATATCAATACAAACCTTTTACATTCATGCAGGTT
>JBDNDH010000093.1:0-5724 GCA_046719235.1 Thermodesulfovibrionales bacterium | reverse complement strand
TCTACCTTTTGGAAGTTATCAATGATCTTGGTCTTTCTTGACCTTGGGTCTTTTAGCCTTTTTGCTATGACATTGTCGAGGTTTAGATCAACTACTAACAGATCCTCTTTAAATCTTTCAGCACTTCCTACTATATTCCCTTCAGGGTCAATGACCATACTGCCGCCGTCAAACACCAATTCATCCTGTCCACCAACAAGATTGACATAGGCAATATAGGACGATGCATCGTTAGCCCTTGTGCAAAGCATCTTTTGTTTGAATTCATACTTTCCTGTGTGAAATGGTGATGCATTTATGTTAATTATCAGTTCAGCAGAGTTGATAGCCTGTAGATACGTTGGTCCATAAGGATACCACATGTCTTCACAGATATTTACACCAAATGAAAAATCCCTTGCCCTATAAACCGGTATTCTACAACCAGCGCTAAAATATCTCTCCTCATCAAAGACGCTATAATTTGGTAGGTGTATCTTATGGTATATATCTATAATGTGACCAGAGGTTATGACTGCAGCGGCATTAAAATTATCATCCCTAAAATCCACAAATCCTGCCACAACGATTATATCTTTACAATACCTCGACAGTGTCTTAATGCCATTTACTGAGTCCTCAACAAACTGTAGATTTAAGAGCAGGTCTTCCGGTGGGTAACCAGTAACTGCAAGTTCAGGAAGTGCAATAATGTCGGCGTCTAAACAAATTGCCTCCTCAATAAATGCTCTCATCTTTTCAATATTATGGCTGATATCGCCCAATACTGTGTTTATCTGGCCTAATGCTATCCTCAAAGTCCTTTTCATTTTGTTACAATGTTTAGAGATTAATGTTATATAATACACCATTTATGTAAATAAACAAAAAAAGGAGGTGCATAGATGAGGCAGATTGTAATATATAGCCATCCAAATCCCAAAAGTTTTTGCTTTGCAATAAAAGATAGGATCATAGAGACATTGAAGGACTTAGGGGATGAGGTCATCGTAAGGGATTTATATGGTATGAACTTTAATCCGGTTTTGGGCAAGACAGACTTTGAGGCACTTCATAGCAATACCGTCTTAGATGACATAAAGGTGGAGCAGGAACTTATCAGTTCATCGGATGTATTAAATTTCGTATATCCTATATGGTGGACTTCAATGCCTTCTATGATGAAGGGCTACATTGATAGGGTATTCCTGCATGGTTTTGCCTATAGGATTGACCCGGACACTGGAGTAGTGCCACTCCTAAGGGGTAAAAAGACGTTTATTTTCAACACCATGGGAACCCCCAATGAGATCTATGAAAAAAATGGAATGATCAAATCATTGAGGATGACATCAGATACCGGGATATTTGAATTCTGTGGGATTGAGGTCGTGGAGCATCTCTTTTTTGGTGCAGTTCCTTACATTGATGACCAGCAAAGGAGATCAATGCTTGACAAAGTGGCAGATATCTTGAGGTCAAAGAGGTAAAAGAAACATCTTGATTTGTGGTTGATTTTAATATATGATTGATTAATCAAAAAAATTAGGAGGCTTGATATGATTTCAAAGGAATCCGTTGAATCAGTCATTGATAAGATAAGGCTCAACCTCAAGAGAGAGGGTGGAGACATTGAACTTATCGAGATTAAAGACGATACTGTATATGTAAGGTTAAAGGGTGCCTGTGGGACATGTCCTATGTCAACCCTAACACTAAAAAACTACGTTGAATCGACACTAAAAAAGGAGATACCAGCGATAAAGTCCGTTCAAGCTGCATAGTAACAAAAGGATTATGAATTCATATAAGGGTTTAACAAGATGAAACTCTTAAGGGGTTTACTGACGATCTCTTTGGTCATCTTTGTCTGCACATCTTTATATGCAGAGGACATGAGAGAGATTAAGGGGGTTAGGCACTGGTCAAGTAACGATACAGTGCGTGTAGTCATAGACCTGTCGGGAACTGTTGAATTTACAAAGGGAAGGCTATCAAATCCAGAGAGGTTATTTTTTGACCTAAAAAACTGTAAACTTCCAAAAAGTATACAAAACAATTACAACATAAACCTCAATCCTATAAAGATGGTGAGGTTGGGTCAGTTTAATGCCAACACTGTAAGGGTGGTCTTCGATCTGGACAGGGCTGATTATGATTTCAAGGTCTTTAGTCTTGAAGACCCTGTAAGACTTGTTGTTGATCTTACCACTAAGGCACAAGGGGAATCCCCAAGGGAAAGGCAGACACCCGAACCGACCAAGGAGGTCATACCAGACACAAAGACAGAGGCAAAGGCAACCCCCATGCAGAAAAAGATTGTGGTATTAGACCCAGGCCATGGTGGGCATGACCCAGGCGCAGTTGGTCCATCGGGTTTATATGAAAAGGATATAGTCCTTGATGTTGCCCTTAAGGCGAAAGATTACATCACAAGCACATATCCACATATTGAGGTACATCTTACCCGCAGTAAAGATGTGTTTATTCCCCTTGAACAAAGGGCACAGATAGCAAATAGGCTTGAGGCAAACCTTTTTGTATCTATTCACACAAATGCCGCACCCAATAAACTTGCAAGGGGAATTGAGACATTTTTGCTAAACTGGACCGACGACGAAGAGGCAATGAGAGTGGCTGCAAGGGAAAATGCGATAACCCTCAAACAGATGAAAGAGATGAGAAACGAGGTCAGTATCATCTTGACCTCTTTAGAGAGGGAGTCAAAGAGGGATGAGTCTGTAAAGGCTGCAGGGTATGTCCAGAACTCTCTCATACAAAACATAACCAGTGAGTTTCCAAAGGTGCCAAATCTCGGTGTGAAACAAGCACTTTTTTATGTCCTTGTGGGTGCCAAGATGCCATCTGTATTGACAGAGATATCGTTTATAAGCAACAAGGAGGAGGAACAATTACTTGCCACCGAATCCTACAGATACAAGATAGCACAGGCGATTGGTGATGGTATCAATAGCTATTTTATGAGCCTGCCTGCCGATAAGATATCAAAATACGGCAAATTACAGAGGAATGATACTAAGCCAGCAGAACCAATAAAGATAGAGGCTGTGAAGAGGTCTCAAAAAGAAAAAACCTCTATCTCATCTTCAAAGACAGTAACAAACAAAAATCAAAAGCAACTACCCAAAAGACAGATCAAAAAACCCACCAAGAAGGTCCCTGTAAAGAGTGTTTGATTTCTTCATAGTCAATGCACTTTGTCTTGATGGCACAGGCAGAGACCCTTACCACATAAACATCGGTATATCCAATGACCTTATCTCATATATGGGTGATTCTGTATTTGATTCAAAGGTTACGATAGATGCAGATGGTCTATGTCTTGCGCCTGGTTTTATAGATACGCACTGTCATTCAGAGTTCACGTTGATTGCCGATCCGAGGGCACATGGGAGGATTGCTCAGGGTGTCACGACAGAGATAAATGGTAATTGTGGATTATCCGCAGGTCCGATGTTCGGTGACTGTGCAAGACATAGGGAGTCTGATTTCCTTCAGTATCAAATAGCACATCGATGGAATACCTTTGATGATTATTTCCAGATACTAAGGGGCAGTGGCATAGGGGTAAACTTTGCCACCCTTTGTGGACAGGGTAATATTAGGGCATCTGTCATGGGTTATAAAGAAGGCAGGGCAAGCGATGACGAATTGGATGAGATGTATAGCCACATTAAACATGCGGTGATGTCAGGCATAAAAGGGCTATCATCTGGACTCATCTATCCCCCTGGCGTATTTACAGAGACAGAAGAATTAGTTGCACTTTGCAGTTACCTAAAAGGGCTCAAACCTGATGCATTATATGTGCCTCATATGAGGAGTGAAACAGATCACTTGATTGAAGCCATTGAGGAGACAATAAGGATAGGCAGAGAAACAGGTATCAGACTTCATGTATCTCATCTCAAGACAGGTGGCAGGGAAAACTGGCATAAGATAGACAGGGTCATAGCCTTGATCGAAGAGGCAAGGGCTGAGGGTGTGGAGATCACCTGTGACAGATATCCATACATAGCATCAAACACCGATCTTGATACAGTTCTTCCAAAGTGGGTATTATCAGGTGGGATTGAAGAAGAGATAAGGAGGATTTTAGATACCGACACAAGACGAAGGATAAAACTTGAACTCCAAAATGAAACAAGGCAATATTGGGAAGGCATCTATATATCAAGTGTTTTTAGACAAGAAAACAGATGGATGGAAGGTCTTGGCGTATCAGAGATAGCAGGGATGTTGGGCAAGGATGTTGTTGATACTGTATTGGATATCATAGTTGAGGATGAGGCTAAGACATCGGCTATATTTTTTAGCATGTGTGAAGAAAACCTAAGGAGATTTCTGCAACTACCCTATATGTCTATCGGGTCTGATAGTGCGGTAAGATGTTTCGATGGCGTTACAAATCAGGGGAGACCACATCCGAGGGGATTTGGCTCATTCCCTCGTTTTCTTGGTAAGTATGTTAGAGATGAGGGTTTAATGCCTTTACAAGAGGCGATAAGGAGGATTACATCTTTGCCAGCAAGGATATTTGGTCTGAGTAATAGGGGTGAATTAAGGGTTGGTTACTATGCAGATATAGTATTATTTGATTACAAAAAGATCATTGACAGGGCAGACTACAAAGACCCCTTTGTGAAACCTGAAGGTATCCACTGGGTGTTTGTAAATGGGATGCCTGTTTATGAAAATGGTAGATTTTCCAATCTACTACCAGGGAGGATCCTTCAATAATGAATAGTATCGTGATACCTGTAATCGATTTTTCACCTCACAGCCACTTTAACATTCTGACACTCCTAAGGGACCTTGAGGGAATCGATGCAGAGGTGATATGTATATTCAACTCAAGGGATGTTTTTGAGAGGCTCTCCGATCACAAAAGGATTGATAAGTTTTGTTTCAACAAGACTAACGCAGGTGTGAGTAGATCTTGGAATTTGGGTATCAATATGGCAGAGGGGGATGTCATCTTTGTTATGAATGCAGACCTGCACATAGATAAAGATTGTATTGACAGATTAAGAGACTACTGCCTGACACTGGATAATGCGGTGATTGTAGGCCCTCAAGGTTCACATCTTGATTTTAGGAATCTCAAGGTGGTTCGTTACTTTCAAAAGGGTATGTTTGACAAACCTATAAAGACCCATGATGTCTCTGGTTTTTTATTTGCCATAAACGCAAGGTCGTATCTAGACAACAGGTTCTGCTTTGATGTTCGATTCAGCCCCTGTTTCTTTGAAGAATGGGATATGGGACTACAGGTAATGTCTGGAGGTTTTTCACTGTACGCCGTGCCTGTTACAGGTTTTGAACATCACTGGGGTATGTCCCAGGCAGAAGACAGTAGGGTCATCAAATATTTTGGCAGGGATGTGACAAGGGGTCAGGCAATGATAGAAAATAGAAAGAGGTTTGTAAGGAAGTGGTCGAACAAGATACGTTTTAACGATGAACTGTTAAAAGAGGCAGGACTGATATGTTAATCTGTATAAGATTTAGATACTTTGTTATTTGACAGTAAACTTGTGATTAAAAAGGAGAGACTGATGAAAAAAGTAATTGTCTGTTTTGTGCTTGTATTGTGCCTAATCAGCAACAGTTACGCTGGTTTTCTTGAAGATCTGCTGAGGAGTGTTGACATTGGTTCAACAGCAAAAAAGGATGAGCAGACAATAGCAAACGGACTAAAAGAGGCTTTAACTATCGGCACAT
>JBDNDH010000092.1:0-5734 GCA_046719235.1 Thermodesulfovibrionales bacterium | reverse complement strand
CACCCTTTATATCCTCTTTGTCGGTGTGCAATATAACATCCTCCACAGACATCTTGATGAGCATCTTGGTTAGTTCTGTTTCATTCTTGAGATAGATGTCTGTCTTCCCCTTCTTAACCCTAAACAGAGGTGGCTGGGCAATGTATAGATATCCATTCTCTATAATCTCTGGCATCTGTCTAAAAAAGAAGGTTAGAAGTAGGGTTCTGATGTGGGCACCATCTACATCTGCATCTGTCATTATGATTATCTTGTGATACCTTATCTTTGAGGTGTCAAACTTTTTTTCAACAATCCCTGTCCCGAGTGCGGATATAAGGGTTGTAATCTCATTTGACTTTAAGAGTTTCTCAAAGGCTGTCCTCTCTACATTTAAGACCTTTCCCCTTAAAGGCAGGATTGCCTGAATCCTTCTGTCTCTTCCCTGTTTTGCAGAACCGCCTGCGGAATCACCCTCAACGATAAAGAGCTCCGATTTTGCTGGGTCCTTCTCAGAACAATCAGCCAATTTACCTGGCAAACCACTAACATCAATCTCTCCCTTTCTACGGGTAAGCTCTCTCGCCTTTTTTGCGGCCTCTCTCGCCTTTGCAGCATTTAAGATTTTGGAGCAAATAGCCCTTGCAATAGGGGGGTTTTCCTGAAAGTAGTTGGATAAAAATGAATAGACCTCAGAGCTTACAAAACCATCCACATAACTGTTACCGAGTTTCATCTTTGTCTGCCCCTCAAATTGAGGTTTCTGCAGATTTACACTAATTACAGCGGTAAGTCCCTCTCTTGTATCTTCACCTTGAATATCTATTGATTCTTTTGAATCCTTCTTCATCATCTGGGTGATATAATTTTTTACAGCCCTTGTGAGTGCAGATTTGAAGCCTGATAGGTGAGACCCTCCCTCTTTTGTATTGATGTTATTTGCAAAGGTAAATATCTTTTCGTCATAACCTTCATAATATTGGAATGCCACCTCAAGCTCGATCTCATCTTGCTCATCTGTCTGGTTGACTGCATCCTTTTCTGTCTTTAACACAGGGACCTTTTTCTTCGTGTATAAATAGATAGGGTCTTTATGCACCAGATTTTTATTTGCGTTTTTATGCTCTACAAGAGAGACTATCCCCCCTGTGAAAATATACTCCTGACTTTTGTTTGTCCTCTCATCGGTAATTGACAGTCTTAATCCCTTGTTAAGGTAAGCCAATTCACGTATCCTGCTGGATAGGGTTTCAAAGTGGAAATCTGTAGAGTCTAAAATCTCGGCATCAGGCTTAAACTTTACACTCGTGCCTGTCTTTTTTGTCTTGCCAACTACTGTTAAAGACGTTACAGGGACCCCTCTTTCATATCTCTGCTGAAATACCTTACCATCTCGTCTGACCTCTATCTCAAGCCATTCAGAAAGGGCATTGACAACCGATAACCCTACTCCATGTAACCCTCCTGATACCTTGTATGCCTGATTATGAAACTTCCCTCCTGCGTGTAACTCTGTGAGCACAACCTCAACGGTAGACCTCCCTGCCTCGTCTTCTGGATGTATATCTGTGGGTATCCCCCTGCCATCATCCGATACAGTACAGGAACCATCTGCATGAAGTGTTATTGAAATATTAGAACAACATTTATTGAGTGCCTCATCAACACTATTGTCAACAAGTTCATATACAAGATGGTGCAGACCATCTATGGAGGTTGTACCTATATACATTGCAGGTCTTACCCTGACTGCCTCTAAGCCTTTTAACATCTTGATAGATTCAGAGGTATAATCGTCTGGATTTGATGTATTTGTAGTTGTATTTTGTATGATTTCCTTATCCATTTTTGTTCCTTTTTAGCAGATTTTTTTATTGATTTTGCTTAATTATTATACCATTTCAGAAACCAATAACTCAAAGTCGGCACGTCCTTTTATGTAAAATGAATGATGTTAATAGACTTGCTTGTTTCACTTGCTGGGTGTTCAAAGATTAGGGGAGTTTTGCTTTATGATTAGCTACGTCTTATAAACGCATTGGCATTACGATGCTCTTGTAGTTGTAATCATCCTTTTCAGAAAGCACTAATGTAGCAGTTAGGCTCTCTTTCATGGTTAGTCTTATCTTTTCTGTATCGATTACGCTTAAGGCATCCAGTAGAAATCTTGAGCTGAAACCAATACTAATTGGGTCACCCTTATATTCTACTTCTAACTCGTCTTTATACTCCCCAAAGTCTGGGTTGGATGCAGATACTAACATGGTGTTTGAGTCTATATCAAATCTTACAAGGCTTGTCTTTTCTTTGCTCATCACCGATGCCCTTTTTAATATTCTTACAAAGTGATCTTTTTTGACAGCAAGCACCTTGTCATTATTAACTGGTATTACATTCTCGTAATTTGGAAAATTCCCCTCTATCACTCTACATAGCAGTTCAATCTCTCCTGTTTTTAAGAGTAGGTAGTTTTTATCTATCAATAAGTCCATCTTTCCTTCGGTATTTGTAACGATCCTCTTTATTTCTGCTAAGGAACGTTTAGAGAGTAAGATTCTTAAATCTTTATTAGGTTTGTAATTTGAGTTATTTGTAGAAAGGGCAAGCCTGTGACCATCTGTTGCAACCATATTTATAGTACCGTCAGTCTTAACATGAAGTAAGAGACAATTAAGGGCATATCTTGAATCTGACTCTCCTGCTGCATACAATGTCTTATTAATCATATCAAGGAATACCTCGTTTGGTAGAGAAAATCTATCCTTTGGTTCTATCGTTGGCCATGCTGGGAAATCCGATGGAGCCATACAGGCGAGTCTGTAGTTGGATTTGTCGGATTTGATCCTTACCCACCCCTCTTCAATGAATTCAATGTTTACAGAACTACCATCAAGCTCTTTTACAATCTCCAATAGTTTTTTACCGAGTAGGCAGTATCTCCCTTCTTGTGTTATCTCTAACTCTATGGGTTCTTTTATTGCAGTCTCTAAGTCGGTAGCCACTATAAATGAGTTTTTTTCCTGTGCATTCAACAAGAAGTGGTTAATTATTGCCAGACTTCCCTTCTTATCTACTATATACTGTATGTCTGATAGTTTTTTTAAAAGTTCCTCTCTTTTTATCGTTATGTTCATTGTGATACCTCCTGGATGTTTTTTGATAAGATCTAACTTCCTTGATAATTATATCTATCTAATCTCGTATCTTCCTAATAATGGTATCTACCATCTTAGAAAATTGCTCATCAGTAGATACCTTCTCTCCTATTTGCTTACATGCGTAGATTACTGTTGCGTGATCCTTACCCCCAAAATTCTTCCCTATCTCTGAGAGGGACAAGCTTGTAAGGTTTTTACATAGATACATTGCCAATTGTCTTGCAAATGCAACCTCTTTTGTCCTTTTTCTTGCCTTTAGGTCAGATAGTTTTACGTTCAAATACTCACACACTGTCTTTTGTATATTATCAGGTGTTATTAGTTTTACATCATCATTGGATACCAACTCTTTCAGTATTGTCTTTGCGAGTTCCAAATCTATCTTTTTGCCTGTAAGGGAAGAGTGGGCACCCAACTTTATAAGACATCCTTCAAGATCCCTGACATTTGATTTTACCCTTGAGGCGATAAAATAGGCTACCTCCTCAGGAAGCCTTATCCCTTCATTCTCTGCCTTCTTGTAAAGTATTGCAATCTTGGTCTCTACATCGGGGGGGTTTATGTCTGCAATGAGCCCCATGTTGAATCTTGACCTTAATCTGTCACTTATATCGTTAATCTCTAATGGCGGTCTATCACTTGTAAGAACAATCTGTTTCTGTTTTTCATATAGTGTATTAAAGATATGGAAAAATTCTATTTGGGTTCGTTCCTTACCTGCAAGGAAATGGACATCGTCAACTAATAATACATCCACAGCACTAAAGGTCTCTAATAACTCCCCAGTCTTGCCATGCCTTAATGCAGATACTAACTCATTAGTGAGTATATTTATAGATTTACAGTAGATGTTTATAGTTGGATTTTTATCAAAAAGGCTGTTGCCTATTGCATTAAGGAGATGGGTCTTACCTAAACCACTATCCCCATAGATAAATAGAGGATTGTAGGTTACGCCAGGGTCATCCACTACCTTTTTGGAGGCAGCATGTGCAAATTCATTTGATGCACCAACTACAAAGTTATCAAAAGTGTAGATTGGATTTAGATATATGCCCTTTGCTGCAAGTTTTTGCCTTCTGCTCTCTTTTTTATTCTCTATCTTTTTTATCTCTAAATCAGGCTTTTCCTGCATCTTAAACTTTATAAGACAATCAGTTCCTAAATAATTACTTATCTTTTCCTGCAAAAGATTTGGATAATTATCCTCAATCCACTCTTTATAAAACCTGTTGGGAACTTCTAAATATACTACTTTATCCCTGATATTTATGATTTTTATGGGTCTAAACCACATTTCATAAACACCATCTGAGACAATCTCCCTTATTTCCAACTGGACAGAGTCCCATAATTCATTGATATTTTTTTGGAGTGTCATAAGTGATTACAATTTATAAACAATTTATTGACAACTGTTAATAACTTTTGGATTAGCGGTTTGATGATTATATAAAAAAATCTTAAAAAGGGCAAATGAATTTTTTACCTTAAGATTTTAACAAATATAATCATGAATATCCACAAACTCCTAATCAAAAAATACCTTATTCTCAAAAGACATAAACCATTTTATAACACAATAGCGATGCCTTTATAATTTTTAAAGATTCTTTTTATAAAAGTATCTATAAAGACCACCTTTCCAAACAGAACCTAAGACCATAGTTTACAATAGATTTGCAAAAAAATAACATAGGATACACACCACAGCGGTAAACACTGAGGCAGGTATAATCTTCCTGTATATACCATTTAGATCTGCTGAGAAGAAATCCCTTGTTAGTAACAAACATAGATGTACAGGTGAGAGCAGGACTCCAATATATCCTGATACAAATGATACCATTATATCTCCTACATGGATTCCACCGGAAATGCCAATTATAATAGGAAATGTAGTTCCAACAAAAGCAACAGTTATCCCTGTCAAGAGACCAGTTATAAACGGTAAGATAATAAGTATAGGTAGTATGGATAGTCCCACATTATTAAAAAAGGCACTAATACTATTAATTGCATCAGATATCTCAAGTACCTGTTTAAAAAACATGACGCCAAATATTAATAAAAATACATCCTTTGTAAAACCGTATCTTAACATCTCAATGATTCCCTCTATCTTAATCTTATAAAAGACTACCATAGATACGATAAGTATAATGAGTGAAAGGTATAGTTCAACACCAAAAAATAAAACTATAAATATCAGGATCACTATCGGCAAGAAGGCATACCAAAGACTATGAAATCTCGAATCGTAATCTATCTTATTTGCGATATTTCCACTAATATTCCTCATAGAGAGATAGAAACCGATAAACAACATGCTCAATGTTATAGGTAGGTTATAGATTATTATTCTCTGTAGATCAATTGTTGTGATAGCAGAGACAAGCATAATGCCGGGATATAAGGGGAGGATACATTCCCATATATGCCTAAACCAATAATTTATGAAAGACTTTTCTTCTCTTGTGATATTGGAGTCCTTTGTTGTCTCCTCAACCATCGGCGCAGAAAAATAGGCGCCTCCTAATGAAGGTAAAAGACCAATTATCACAGGCATAGAAATAATGACTATCTTCTTATTTTTA
>JBDNDH010000091.1:0-5759 GCA_046719235.1 Thermodesulfovibrionales bacterium | reverse complement strand
TAGAGATCAAAAAAATAGACTTGCAAAAATTTATTCAATCCTTTATAATGTGCATATGCACATTATAAAGGAGGTATTGAAGATGAAAAGGGTCTGTTTCCCAGTTGTAAGGAATGAAGGTGTGGAAAGCGTGGTTTTTGAACACTTTGGTTCTGCACCGCATTTTGTCATGGTTGACACTGAAAAAAACACCATCGAAACGCTCAAGAATATGGACTTACATCACCAGCATGGTCAATGCAATCCAATGAAGGCACTTGGTCAAAAAATGGTAGATGCTGTGGTAGTTGGGGGCATTGGTGGTGGAGCACTCAGGGGTTTGCAGATGAAAGGCATCAAGGTCTTTAAATCGTCTGCAAAGACGGTGAGGGATAACCTTGAGTTATTCAAAGAAGGGAGATTGCAAGAGTTATCTTCCAAAGATGTTTGTGAAGGGCATGTCCATGGTCATCTACATATGCATAAACATGGACAGAATTGTTGTGGGACTGAAGATAAGTAAATCATGTAAAATCTTAAGAGGGGCAGCGATAGACCTAATATCGCTGTCTCTGTTTGTCAATTAAAAGGGCTATGCCGAGATGTAAAAAAAAGAGAATTTGTAGTTGCAGATTCCAAGAGATAAAGGGAAAGGTCTTCAGGCGATTCAGGATGTCAGCGAGCGCATCCCAACCCACGAGTTAAATCTAATAATCCTGAATCATGATGAACTTGAGGCTATGAAACTCTGTGATTTAGATGGGCTGACTCAAGAACAGGCTGGAGAAAAGATGGGGATTTCCAGAGGGACAGTGCAGAGACTGCTTGAAAGTGCTCGTGAAAAAACAATCAAGGCAATTATTGATCAATCAGGGCTTGTAGTTGAAGATTAAGAGGTCTATCCATCTCTGTGATAAGGCAGGTCTTTATGAAGGGTCAATTTGTTTGGGGTTTTGCTATTGTGGTGGGTCTTTTTGGTATTTCAACAAAGACCTTTTTGCCCTTTTAGACTTTTGCTTTTTTAATCTCTTAACTCTCTCAGCCTCCTTGCTCTCTTCACCCTTTAACAACATCTCAATCTTTTCAACAAGTATAACCCTTGCGTAATATCTATTTAAGCCTTGAGAACGACTCTTTTGGCATTTCACCTCAATGCCAGTGGGTTTGTGTCTTAGATATACACATGTTGATGACTTGTTTACATGCTGACCACCCTTACCACCGGAACGGATAAATGACTCTTCAATGCTCTCTTCTGTGATGCCAAGTGATCGCATCTTATCAAGGATGGCTTTTTCTTTTTCTGGAGTTACTGGAAACACCCCTAAAGAGGCACCTCCCTGATGTGCCAGATTTTTTCTGCATATTCCCTGATGGATCTATCACTTGAGAATTTACCAGAGCGTGCAACATTAAGTATTGCCATCTTATTCCACTTCTTTTCATCAAGATATGTCTCACTAACCCTTTCTTGACACTTAATGTAGGAATGGTAATCGGCAAGGACAAAGAATCTATCGTATCCAAGTAAGGAATCAATTAGAGGTCTAAAGAGGGTAGGGTTTTCTGGTGAAAAATGCCCATTGTTTATCTGATCAATGCACTGTTTTAGCTCTGGATTTGTCTCATAATAGTAATATGGATTGTAGGTTGGACGCATTGAGAAGATCTCTTCTGCTGTTAGCCCAAAGAGGAAGAAGTTTTCCTCTCCTACCTCTTGACGTATCTCTACATTTGCCCCATCAAGTGTGCCAATAGTAAGGGCGCCGTTGAGTGTAAACTTCATGTTGCCTGTGCCAGATGCCTCGTAACCTGCAGTAGAGATCTGCTCTGATAGCTCTGAGGCTGGGATTATCCTTTGGGCAAGTGTAACACTGTAGTTTGGGACAAAGACAAGTTTTAGTTTTTTTGAGACAAGAGGGTCTGCCTCTATTGCCTTAGATACATTATGGATTAGTTTGATGATAAGTTTGCATATATAGTATGCTGGTGCAGATTTGCCTGCAAAGAGCACTACCCGTGGAGAATAGTGCCCATTATCCTTTCCCTCCCTGATCCTGTTGTAGATTGTAATAACATGTAAGAGATTTAAGAGCTGTCTTTTATACTCATGAAATCTCTTTACTTGGGAATCAAGCATGAATTCTGGGTTGATCTCTAAGCCGATGTTTTTCTTGATGTAACTTGCTAAAAACTCTTTATTATACTGTTTGGCTAGTGCAAATCTCCTGACAAACTCCTTATCATCTACAAATTTTTCTAATCCTCTTAGTTCTTCCAGTCGAGTCATCCAGCCTTCGCCTATGGCTGATGTGATCAACTTTGATAGGCTGGGATTTGCCTGCAGTAGCCATCGTCTTGGTGTAATCCCGTTTGTGACATTTGTAAATTTTTCAGGATACATCTGATAGAAATTGCTAAACACATTATCCTTGAGTATCTGTGAGTGTAATTCGGAAACACCGTTTATCTTGTGACTCCCCACAATCGAGAGCCTTGCCATATGGATAAACTTCTGATCCCAACCTGTGATAATGGACATCTGCTCCTTTCTCCAGTCTTCATTTGGAAAACGTTCATCAACGGCAATCATGAATCTCCTGTTTATCTCTTGTATTATCTGGAGATGTCTTGGCAGAAGATGGGCAAATAGACCTTCAGACCAGATCTCAAGTGCCTCTGGTAAGACGGTATGATTAGTATAGGCAACGGTTTTTTTGGTAATCTCCCAGGCGTCATCCCAAGCCAAAAGTTCCTCATCAACAAGGATCCTCATGAGTTCGGCTATGGTAATAGATGGATGGGTATCATTTAATTGTATTGCCACCTCATCGGGAAATTCCTTAAAGGAGTGATGAAATTTCTTAAATCTCCTTATGATGTCTTTTATAGTTGCACTTACAAAGAAGTACTGTTGCTTTAATCTCAACTCTTTACCTGCGAGTGATGTATCGTTTGGGTATAACACCTTTGAGATGCTCTCACTTTCGCTCTTGCTCTCCATTGCCCTTACGTAGTCGCCACTGTTGAAATAATCCAGATTGAATTCCCGTGTTGACTTTGCAGCCCACAATCTAAGGGTATTTACTGTCTTATTCCTAAAGCCAGGAACCGGATAGTCATAAGCCATAGCCATCACCTCATCACCATCTACCCATTCCATCCTGTATTTACCGCCACTGCTTGTAAGTGTGTTGACCCTTCCGTAAAACTTTACATTATAGATAACCTCGGGTCTTGGAAACTCCCAAGGATTGCCATATCTCAGCCAGTTATCCGGTGATTCAACCTGCCAACCATCCATAATCTTTTGTGTAAAGA
This sequence comes from Thermodesulfovibrionales bacterium, assembly GCA_046719235.1. Taxonomy (GTDB): domain Bacteria; phylum Nitrospirota; class Thermodesulfovibrionia; order Thermodesulfovibrionales; family Dissulfurispiraceae; genus DUZI01. The sequence continues at coordinate 2,459 of JBDNDH010000091.1, read as the reverse complement.
TCCCATACTCGTAACGAATCCCATATCCGTATGCTGGATATTGAAGTGTGGCAAGGGAGTCTATAAAGCATGCAGCCAATCTACCCAGACCGCCATTACCTAACCCAGCATCCCATTCGTGCTCAACTATGTCAAGAAGTGGCATTCCAAGGACCTCCACAGCCCTAAGATAATCATCATGCATGTTTAGATTAATGATATAGTTTCTCAGTAGTCTGCCGAGTAAGAACTCCAATGATAGATAATAGACTCTTTTAACATCCAGATTGTAGTAAGTTTGTTGGGTTATGATCCAGTTTTCCACAAGTTGTTCTCTGACGGAAAGGACAACTGATGTGTATTTGTCATGTGGGGTAGCAGAATACATGTCCTTGGCAAGGTCGTATGTTAGGTGATCCAATAGGGCTTCGTGTAGTAATGCGATATTCCTTGGCATTAAAGACCTCCTTTGTTTTGGTTATTAATAATAAACTAAAAGTTCAAATATTACAATAATGCTAACTCTTTAAAAAACGGAAAAAAATCAAAAAATCCTATTGTTTATCAAGTCTGGTGGTTAGATGTTTGATTATTTACTGTCGCATACTGCCTTTTTAAGATGCGATGCTATGGACTCAGGGACTATGTAATGCCATGTTGCATCTGGTTCGTTGGTAGACTGAACGATTCTTCCATCTTGCAAATATGATGATGTGCTGATTATCCTGTGCATCGATTCGGTGCAGTTTATCTCGGTGAGGTAAAATGTTTTTGATATTGGGGTGGCGCCTTTTTTGGCATCCTTTTGCTCTTTATTCTCCGCCTTGACCCATACCCTTACTATTGCATCTGATACCTTCTTTTTGCTATCAGGATCAAACTGTAGGATCTGTCCACCAGTCTTATCAGATGGTATGAAGTCCCTCCAGTTTTGGGCATAGACCTCTAAGACATCTATGATGCCCATCAGTATGAAAATCAGTATAATTTGTCTCAGATGTCTCATAGGATAATGCGGGCTAATGGTTCGTTACCACTTCAGGAATCCTTGAAGGTTCTTTATAGTACAGGGTATTATACTGTTGCATACCCATCTTTGAGACAACAGTAATTATCCTGTATCTTTGTTTTTGTGTCCCCTTGCTAAAACCATCAGAGATTATCGTTAGAAAACCAGAATCATAGACTGCCGCATGCTTACCTATTTCACCCCATTTATCTCCAAAGACCTCTTGGATCAACTGAGAGGCATTGTTGATTGTGAAATCCTTTCTCCTGTTCATAAATAGTGTTGCGGTCTCTTGGTCGATACCGGTCACAGCCATCAAGACCTCAAGTGGTGAGTGATAGATGCTCACACGATTAATCTTTGTATAGACTGTAAGATACTGATGTATTCCATTCTTTTTAGATGTCCCATAGAGTATCTCCTTTGTGATACCTTTTACATTGATTAGTTCATCCACACTTTCAAATGGGGCATTCTTAGCCTTATAAGGCCTTTGAAGTGATTGATAGTATTCGGATTCAGCACCTTTTGGTCTTGGGATGTCATCTGGATCTTTCCAGTCCATTATGGCATCTACTATCTCGGTTGCACGATCATCGTCAACGCCCTGGTTGACCAAGAGCCTCTTGAGAACCTCTTCGTTTGCATGGTTTATATCAATCTTGCCAGATTCGTCAAGGATGCGAATCTCCACCATGCCATCTCCGATCTCAAAGGTATATGGCGTTCCGTCAAAGCGCCAAACTGTATCGTCTTGCTGTCCCTGCTTTAATGTTTGGTATGATATCTCAACCTTTGCCTTCTCAATGCCAGCAAGTGCATAGTATCTGAATTCTGTCTCCCTTGAATGCGTAAATGTGCTTAATAACTCGATCTTAGTAAGATAAGATAGAGATATGGCAATGCTCATCAATATGGTAATGATCCACAGGACAATAACGAGAACAAGCCCGCTTTTATCCCTAATCATTGGATACCTGTTGACTGGACAAAGTGTCTGATTGGGATGTTTAATGTGCCTTGCCATCTGTCCTTTTTAAATATCAGTCTCACAGCATAAGGGGTGCCATTTTTCCTCTTAAACTCATTATGCCATGACATCTCTGTATTTATGTTTTCTGTATAGAGGTATTGAAAAACTGCTGTATCTAAGCCTTTTAGAAGATATGTTGTGTATTCATCAGGGTGTCCTATAAGCCTTTCTCTTGTCCTGATGTTTAATCTGTTGTCTGTATCCCTTTCTATCTCATAGGATACCAAGACATATCCGAGATCTCTATCCCAGAGTGATATGTTTGAGACAAATGTGAAAGATGAAGGGCTTCCAGAGATATAATTAATCAACTCATTTCCCTCAGGTTTTAAGATATACATCAAAGATTGTATCTGCCTGTCAATCGTAAATAAGGCAGTCCTAAACCTCTCAGTCTCTTCCGCCTTAGTCTCCGCCTTTGATGCAGTAGTATTGGCA
>JBDNDH010000090.1:0-5807 GCA_046719235.1 Thermodesulfovibrionales bacterium | reverse complement strand
CCGATCTGACCTCTCTGGTAAGATAATCTATGTGCCAATGTAGTTTTTTAAGCCTCCTTCTGTGCCTTGCTATTCTCTTTTGCAAACCTACCTTGGCACTTCCCACATATACATAAAAGCCAGAGGGGAATAGGATCTCTCCCTTAAGGCCTATCTTTATTGGTCTTGTTTTTTCAAGATACATTAATAGTAGATAACATCCCCTGTCTTTCAGCACCTTGTCCAAAAAGGGAAAGGGAACTACCACTTCTTTAGTTCTTTCCACATAGGTGAAAGTATCATCCATTTTTAGGTTGATTGCCCTTATCTCAACGTTGTCTTTTACCTCATTAAAGGCTTCCGCAAATTTGAAATCAATATGATAGGCTGGAAGGAAAAATTCGACCTCAGGATTCATGATCACAAAAAGAATAGCGGTTTTTATGCCCTTTTTAGATAAATCATCGAGTTCTCTCAAATGTCTCACGCCTCTCTCGGTAGGTGCGTCTGGAAACATAGCCAATTTTTCACTAAAGAGGGTGCAGGTTTTAACCTCAACCAAAATGGATTCCTCTCTTTCAATCAGTAAATCAAACCTGCTTTTACCCCATTTAATCTCTTCTCCTATAAATTTAAAACCCCTGTAGAAAGGCAACATACTATCAACTATAAGTGATTTGACGATCCTATTGGTCAGATGCGTGTGAAGCAGGATCCAGTGGTCTGTTCCTTTACAGGCCAACACGGTGTAGGGGAGATTGGTGCTGTCTTTATTGGAAAGGAGCATTAATTCCGTCTCATATGGAATGAGCAATTCCCAGAGTCTACCGGGATTAGGTAAATAGGCATAAGACAATCTACCGTCAATCTCAACCTTTACCACAAAGCGATTAGGTCTTTCGATGAATCTGCCTAAGGTCTTTTCAAACTTGAAGGGATAATCTATCATCTCCCCTTTAGCCTAAGGGTTTTAAGGGATAATGTTCAAGATACGACAATTCGTAGATCAAGGGCTGCGAGTATGGGTTAAGTCTCAAAAAGCAGGGTAAGGTCAGGTTAATGAGAAAGAGGATGATTATAGACACTAAGCAACATCTTATTTCGTCTTTGCAGTTATTAAAAGGTCTCAATCTTAGGGTGCTATATACTGATATTTTTGGAATTATGACTATTCGTGTTATAATCACATACATTTTATGAAAAGTCTGTTCAGGATATCAATATACATCTCGTTAATACTGCTATGCATGGTAATGCTCTCATCGGCAGATGACAAAAACAAGACTATTTATCTAGCCAAGATAAGCGGATCTATCAATCCATCAGCCTCTGAATACATCTCTGCGTCACTCAAAAAGGCAAAGGAAGCAAAGGCGGAGGTCTTCATAATAGAGTTAGATACCCCTGGTGGGCTTGATACCTCCATGCGTAGCATCGTAAAGGATATCGTCTCAAGCCCCATACCAGTAGTTGTTTATGTATCTCCCTCTGGTGCAAGGGCAGCATCAGCTGGGGTATTCATCACCCTATCGGCCCACATTGCTGCAATGGCACCTGGGACAAACATCGGGGCTGCACATCCTGTAGCGGTAGGAGAAAAGATGGACAAGACCGTAGCAGAAAAGGTAGCAAACGATGCCGCTGCATACATCAGGTCTCTTGCAGAGACTCACAACAGAAATGCGCAATGGGCTGAAAAGGCTGTCAGAGAGAGTGTTTCTATTACAGAGACAGAGGCATTAAGATTAAATGTAATAGATTTGATATCTGAGGATTTGTCATCCTTAATAAGGTCAATTAACGGTAAAAAGGTAAAGACCACCCTTGGCGAAAGACAGATAGATACAACTGGGGCAACTATTGTAAGGGAAGAAATGGGTTTTAGGCATAGGATATTAGACTTCATCAGTGACCCAAATGTTGCATATATGCTTATGCTCATAGGATTTTATGGCATCTTTTTTGAGTTGACTAACCCCGGCTCTATCTTTCCTGGTGTCATTGGTGCTATATGTCTGATACTTGCCTTTTATTCCTTTCAAACACTTCCAGTTAATTATGCAGGATTATTGTTGATACTAACTGGGATAATACTCTTTTTATTAGAGATAAAGGTAGTTTCTTATGGACTCTTAACACTTGGGGGCATTGCGTCTATTATCTTGGGTTCACTCATGCTTTTTGACTCGCCTGACCCTTTAATGAGGGTATCTCTCTCTATAATCATACCCTTTGCCATAGTAAGTGCCTTATTCTTTGTATTGACCTTCAGACTTGCATACAAGGCATATAAAAGAACCCCTGTAACTGGCATGGAATCTATGGTTGGAGCTGAGGGCACAGCAAGGACGAATATCAATGATAAGGATGGAATGGTATTAGTGCAAGGAGAGATATGGAATGCAAGGTCTGAAGAGTTTATACCAGAAGGTTCTAACATAATAGTCACAGGGTCAAAAGGAATGGTGCTGATGGTCAAGAAGGCATGAAGGCACTTATCACAGGGGCTACTGGATTCATAGGCAGTCATCTTGCAGAAAGGCTTTTAAAAATGGGTATGGAGGTGGTGTGTCTTGTAAGGGATCCCTCAAATCTGAAGAACATAAAAGGTAAGGATGTTAAGACTATCAAGGGTGATTGTTCAGATATAGATACACTAAGAGGTATACCCCCGGATCTTGACTATGTATTCCATCTGGCAGGGCTCACAAAATCTGCATCACCAGAGGGCTACTATCTTGCCAACACAACTGGCACAAAGAACATCGTAGATGTAACTTTAAAAAACCAGAAGAGTCTAAAAAGGTTTGTCCATCTGAGCAGTCTTGCTGCTGTTGGTCCAGCAAAAGATGATAGGGCAATTAACGAGTCAGATGTGGCGTGTCCGATCTCAGAGTATGGGAGATCGAAGTTATTAGCAGAGGAGTATGTTTATAATGCAAGATTTCACCTGCCCATAACGATAATCAGACCACCAGTGGTATATGGGCCAAGGGATAGAGACCTGTTTGTCTTTTTTAAAATGATAAATTCAGGCTTGGCGCCATACTGGAAAGACTGCCTCTACTCTACCATCTATATTGACGACCTAATAAATGGTATAATACAATCCACAATGAGTGAAAAGGCGATAGGTAATGTCTTTTTCCTTGCTGATGAAAAAAACTATAGCCAAATAGAGATAATTGATGCTATAGCCGAGTCTTTAAATAAGAAACCCATTAAGATAAATCTTCCTTATTTTGCACTAAGTCTTGTGGGTTTTTTTGCTGACAGGATTAAGAGTAGCAGTATCATAAATCCAGACAAGATCAGAGAAATGAAACAAAAACGATGGATTTGTAGTAGTAAAAAGGCTACTGAAACCTTTGGTTTCAGTTCGAAGGTTGGAATTAGAGAGGGGACACAATGGACAGCAACTTGGTACATAACTCAGAATTGGCTTCAGACAAAAAGATAGATCTCTTCGACAAGTGTTACAAGTTTCACACCGCTAAGCAACTTCAACAGGCTGGGATTTATCCTTTTTTTAGGGTTGTAGAGAGTCCTCAAGAGCCAGAAGTGATAATGAATGGCAAGAGGATGATCATGATTGGGTCAAACAATTATTTAGGTTTGACAAACCATCCCAAGGTCAAAGAGTCTGCCATAAACGCAATAAAAAAGTATGGGACTGGCTGTGCTGGGTCAAGGTTTCTTAATGGCACTTTGGATATTCATGTAGCCCTTGAGGAAAAACTCGCACATTTCATGAGAAAAGAGGCAGCCCTTGTTTTTTCAACAGGGTTTCAGGTAAATCTTGGTGTCATTTCCGCACTCGTAAACAAGGATGACATCGTTATTATAGACAAGATGGACCATGCGAGCATCGTTGATGGATGTAGGCTATCGTTCGGTGAGGTAAAGAGATATAAACACAACGATATGGCAGACCTTGAGAGGATCCTAAATGAAAATAACGGCAGAGGCAAACTTATCGTTGTTGATGGTGTATTCAGCATGGAAGGAGATATCGTTGACCTACCAAAGGTTATAGAATTAGCAAAGAGATTTAACGCAAGGTTGATGGTAGATGACGCACACGGCATAGGCGTCTTAGGCAAAACAGGGAGAGGCACTGCAGAACACTTTGGACTTGAAAAGGAAACCGATCTGTTGATGGGCACTTATAGCAAGTCATTGGCATCCATCGGTGGCTTTATATCCGGCGATGCAGATGTAATCCATTACATCAAACACATGGCACGGTCTCTCATATTTAGCGCAAGTCCACCACCTGCGTCTATTGCTGCAGTCAGTGCCGCACTCGACATAATTGACTCTGAGCCTGAAAGGATACAGAGGCTTTGGCAAAATACCAATAAGATGTTAAAAGGCTTTAAAGAGTTGGGATTTGATACAGGTCCAAGTCAGACCCCCATAATCCCTATCATTGTAGGTGATGACCAGAAGGCTTTCACCTTCGTTATGATGCTCCAAAATGAGGGCGTTTTCGCCAATGTGGCTGTCTCTCCTGCAGTTCCTGCAGGCAAGGCGCTAATAAGGACAAGTTACATGGCAACACACACAGATGAACACCTTGACAAGGTCCTTGAGGCCTTTAAAAAGGTAGGTAAAAGTCTCAACCTGATATAACTTTATTACTTACATATTGTGAAAATTATCAAGGTATCTTCTCGGTCTGATCTGAAAGATTTCATATTTCTGCCTTTTAAACTCTACAGATCAGACCAAAAATACATACCACCCTTGTTGAATGAACAAAAAAGGAGGTTTAGCAATAAAAATCCCTTTTACCTTCATAGCAAAGTCAATCTATATCTCGTTAAAAAAGATGGCGAGACTGTAGGCAGGATAGCATCGATAATAAACCGCAATCATAATGACTATCATAAGGATAAAACAGGCTTTTTCGGTTTTTTTGAGAGTCACAATGATTTAAACATCGCATCCTGTCTATTTGAACAGGTAATCAAAGACCTCAAATCAGAAGGGTTAAACACTGTCGTTGGACCAATGAACTTTTCCACAAATGAGGAGTGTGGTTTCTTGCTTGAAGGATATGAGGAACCCCCAATGATCCTCATGCCATATAATTTCTCATACTACCATGAACTTCTATCATCCTTAGGCTTTGAAAAGGCGAAGGATCTTTATGCATTCATTTATACCCTACAGGAAAGACTTCCAGACAAGGTTTACCGTGTATCTTCAATATGTGAAAAAAAGGGTGTAAAGGTAAGATACATGAACAAAAAGTCATTTCACAGAGATCTGATGGACTTCAAAAATATCTATAATGACGCATGGGCTGACAACTGGGGATTTGTCCCTATAACAGATGAGGAGATTAATTTTACTTCTAAAGAGTTAAAACCTATTGCCAATGAAGAACTCATAGCTATTGCCTATGCAGATGACTTACCTGTAGGTTTTTTAGGGGTCATCCCTGATTTTAATCAGGTTTTAAGACACCTAAATGGAAGGCTCAATCCCATTACCATCTTAAAGGCTCTCTATCATAAAAAAAGGATATCTCAAGGAAGACTGCTACTATTTGGTATTAGGAAAAGATTTAGAAACAGAGGCATTGATGCCCTGCTTTACAGAGAGGTTCATAAGGGATTATTAAAGTCAGGTATCAAGAGGATAGAATTCTCTTGGATACTTGAGGACAATACCGATACAATAAATCTTGCAGAACTCTTTGGAGGGGTGCTGTATAAGAAATATCGCATATATTCAAAAAAGATATAACACCGCATGTCTGATTTTTTGGGCTGTTTTTCCCAGTTTTAAATGGGATAATATTACTACTTGAAAAGAGT
>JBDNDH010000009.1:0-13375 GCA_046719235.1 Thermodesulfovibrionales bacterium | reverse complement strand
TGGTTATGAGATAGGAGGTGGAAGCATTCGTATCCATAATGCAGAAGTGCAGAATAGGATGTTTAACCTTCTTGGTATTAGCAAAGAAGATGCTGAAAACAAGTTTGGATTCTTCATAGAGGCTTTAAGATACGGGGCACCACCTCATGGCGGTATTGCAATCGGGTTTGATAGACTCATAATGTTGATGGTTGGGGCAAGTTCGATAAGGGACGTAATAGCATTTCCAAAGACACAAAAAGGGCAGTGTCTCTTAAGTAACGCCCCATCATCAGTGGATTTAAAACAATTGAGAGAACTATATATCAAAACTACTGTATCACAATAAAGTGCCTTGGACCTCTTGAGGTTGATTTTTTTTTTGCATAAATTGTTTTTATTTATTATCCTATTAAACATGCAAATCATCACAATAACAAGGAGGGAGATACTATGTCTGATACTCTTGAGATCAGATGGCATGGCAGGGGCGGACAAGGCACGGTTACTGCTGCGAAGGTCTTTGCTGATGCCTGTCTAAGTGGAGGTAGATATGTGCAGGCTTTCCCAGAATACGGACCTGAAAGGTCTGGGGCACCACTTAGGGCTTACAATAGGATTAGTGCAAAGGAGCTGCGAATGCATTGTCCGGTGCTTAATCCTAACATTGTGGTTGTTGTTGATCCTACATTACTTGATAGCATTAACGTAACTGATGGAGCCCCTGATGATGCTTCTTTTATTGTAAATACATCAAAGGAGCCTTCAGAGATTAGAAAAAAGATGTCTGCAAAGGATACACAAAATGTCTATACGGTTGATGCAACAAGGATTGCGATAGACTGTTTTGGAAGGGCAATGCCCAACTCCCCAATGGTAGGCGCACTTGCAAAGGTTTCAGGTATCGTTACGCTTGAGGCAGTTCTTGAGGATGTAAAGAAAAGTTTTGGCAAAAAATTTGCCCAAAAGGTAATAGATGGTAACCTTGAGGCTGTAAAGAGAGGTTACGGGGAGGTTAAGCAAGGATGAAACTGAAAGGTTGGCGTGAGGTAAATCCAGGTGCAGTTATCAAAGAGCCTGGCAATTCTGTGCAATTTAAGACAGGCTCTTGGCGTGCTTATAAACCAAAATGGATCCCAGAAAATTGTATCCACTGTCTATTTTGCTGGCTTTACTGCCCTGATATGTCTGTGAAGGTCAAGGATGGCAAGAGGGAAGAGTTTGATTACGACTACTGTAAAGGTTGTGGGATTTGTGCCCTTGAATGTCCAGGCAAGAAAGGTAACAAGGCTATAATCATGGAAGAGGAGGGCAAATAATGGGTAAAATTGTTGCTGTTACTGGAAACGAGGCTGTTGCTGAGGCTTTAAGACAGGTAAATCCTGATGTTTGTGCCGCATATCCAATCACACCGCAGACCGATTTGATGCAGAGGTTTTCCTCATTCGTTAATAATGGTCAGGTAAAGACAGAGATGATACTTGTAGAAAGCGAACACAGTGCCATGAGTGCATGTGTAGGTGCATCTGCTGGCGGCGGAAGGGTTGTAACCGCCACATCGGCACAGGGATTACTCCTCATGATTGAGATTGTGTATATCGCATCTGGGTTGAGACTACCTATTGTAATGCCTATTGTTAACAGGGCTGTTTCAGCCCCCCTTAACATTCACGGTGACCACTCAGATGCAATGGCAGCGAGGGATTCTGGGTGGATACAACTGTGGTCTGAAAATGCCCAAGAGGCATACGATAACACAATTCAGGCATTCAGGATCGGTGAACACCTTGATATAAGATTGCCCGTAATGGTCTGCCTTGATGGTTTTATCATAAGCCACTCCATAGAGAGGATTGAATATTTGGATGATAAGACTGTAAGTGATTTTGTGGGTGACTTTAAGCAGGTAAACCCCCTACTTGATGTAGAACACCCAATAAGCTACGGACCCCTCATACTTACAGACTACTACATGGAATACAGAAAGGCTCATGATTATGTAATGTCTAAGGTAGCTGATGTGGTTTTAGAAGTAGCCAAAGACTTTGAAAAGATATCAGGTCGTAAATACGGGCTGTTCGAGGCATACAGACTTGATGATGCTGAGATTGCCCTTGTAGTGCTTAACTCTGCTGCTGGAACATGCAAGGATGTCGTTGATCTCTATAGAGATAAAGGGATTAAGGTAGGTCTGCTCAAACCAAGATTGTTTAGACCCTTCCCATATCAACAGATAGCAGAGGCTTTAAAACACCTAAAGGCAATATGTGTGCTTGATAGGTCAGATGCCTTTGGTGGTTCACTTGGTCCACTGTCAATTGATATCATGTCAGCACTATACCAATACAAGGATAGACCTATAGTTGTAAACAAGATTTATGGACTTGGAGGCAGGGACTTCATGCCTTCTCATGCCGACTATGCAATCAGTGAACTTGTAGAGATTGCATCAACAGGCAAGATTAAAAACATGAAAGAATACATCGGTGTAAGAGAATAAGGAGAGAATATATGGCAACCACACCACTGAGTCTAAAAGAACTATCAAAAAAAGAGGTTTTGTTTGCACCAGGACACCGCATGTGTGCTGGTTGTGGTGCACCTATTGTTGTAAAAATGGTATTGCTTGCATCAGACTATCCAGTGATTGCAAGCAATGCAACCGGCTGTCTTGAGGTTTCTTCCTGTATATCTGATTACACATCTTGGAAGATACCCTGGATACACAGCGCATTTGAAAATTCCGCTGCTACCATTTCAGGCGTAGAGACGATGTATAGGTCGCTCAAGAAACAGGGCAAGATAGACAAGGAAATAAAATTCATCGGTTTTGGCGGAGACGGAGGTACATACGACATCGGGTTACAGAGCCTTTCTGGTGCAATGGAGAGGGGACACGATATGCTTTACATCTGCTATGATAATGGGGCATACATGAATACGGGGATACAGAGGTCAAGTGCCACACCCCTTGGTGCAGATACTACAACCTGTCCTGCAGGCTCAGTAATACCCGGAAAACCTCAACAAAGAAAGGATCTCACAAGGATCATGGCAGCACATGGTATCCCATATGTTGCACAGGCATCACCGAGTCACTGGCAGGATTTAGTCAAAAAGGTCAAAAAGGCTTTGGAAATAAAAGGACCAAAATTTATGAACATATTCGCACCATGTAATCGTGGCTGGCGTAGTCAAAACAATGATGCGATACTGCTCAGCAGACTCGCTGTAGAAACATGTTACTGGCCACTATATGAGGTGGAAAATGGGGTTACGAGGATTACAGTCAAACCAAAGGAAAAGAAACCCCTTGTAGATTTCCTCAAACCACAGGGTAGATTCAAACATCTCTTCTCACCACAAAACGAGCATCTTTTAAAAGATGCGCAAGAACAGGTTGATAAAAATTGGGAGAGGTTACTAAAAGAGGAAGCATGTTTTGGCGCTGAAGCCAAAGAAGAATCTTAAAATATTAGAATGGGGCACCCATCGACAATAATGGTGCCCCATCCCACATTTTAATCTGAGGTCTTTTTCCTCTTGTCTCGTACATACACAATTCGTGATTGCCCGTCAATAGTAGTTCTTTCTTCTATCTCAAATAGGTCTGTTGCCTTGATCAGATCCTTGAGCTTCTTGTATCCGTAGTTTCTCGGGTCAAAATCGGGTGATTGATTTGATATGTTTCTCCCAACGACAGCAAGATTAGCCCACCCAATATCATCTGAACCGTCATCAATGGCACTTCTTAGAAGGTTTACAAGCTTAGTATCCATCTTAAGTTCCCTTGTGGTTCTTTTAGTTACAGCATGACTAATATCATCCTTGAGCCTCAACACCTCTGTATAGATAAATTTGTCACATGCAGAGACAAAGGCTTGTGGAGTTTTCTTTTCACCAAAACCATAGACTGTAATCCCTTCCTCCCTGATCCGAGAGGCAAGCCTTGTGAAGTCACTATCACTACTGACCAAACAAAAGCCGTCAAACCTGTTTGTATATAAAAGATCCATGGCATCGATTATCATTGCATTGTCTGTGGAGTTTTTCCCTGTTGTGTAGCCAAACTGTTGTATAGGAAGTATTGAGTATTGAAGCAATACATCTTTCCAACCTGAAAGGCGAGTATTCGTCCAGTCTCCATAAATCCTCTTTACACTTGCCACACCGTATTTGGCAACCTCACTCAATAACCCCTCAATTATTGATGGTTGGGCGTTGTCGGCATCTATTAAGACAGCAAGTCTTGGTTGAGGATCTCTGATCTCCACATCGGATATCTGTGAATCTTTTAACACGGTATTTTTCTTTATAGCCATTTTTCTACCTCCTTGGATTTCACCTTGATTTTATTACGCCAATCCTTTTGCAATATCGAGAGATATCACATCTCGAACACAATGGTGAAATTGGCTTACAGATACCTTGTCCAAATCCAACAAGGCACCCATTTATCTCTCTCCAGTAAGCCCTTGGTACCAACTTGTAGAGCGCAAATTCAGTTTCCTCAGGTTTTTGCGTATTTATCAGTCCCCATCTATTTGGTATCCTATGAACATGTGTGTCAACACATATAGCGTCCTGTCCGAAACCGAGCGTTAAGACGAGATTTGCGGTTTTTCGCCCTACACCCTTGATTTTAAGCAACTCATCAATGGTATTTGGAACATGTCCATTATGGTGTGTCTGTATGTGATTACATATGCCCTTGATGATCCTTGCCTTTGACCTATAAAAGCCAGCTGGATATAACAATTTCTCGATCTCATCAACAGACAGTTTTGATAACTCTTGTAGATTCTCAGCCCTATTAAAAAGTCTCTTTGATACCATTTCTGTGACAGCATCCTTTGTTCTAAGGCTTATGATACAGGCAATCAAGACCCTAAAAGGGCATCTGTGCTGCGTTGCATCGTTTTCAACCCAAGGTGTCTCAAGACTTTTTAACTGTCTTTTAAGTATTTTCCAAGCCTTTAAAAAATCAGTCCTTGTCATGGCTCATAGGTTATTGCCTCTGTGGGGCAGTTTTCAGCAGCGGCCTCACAACAGCCAGCATACTCACAACCATCTGGGTCGATCACATTTGATTGCCCCAGTTCTTGATCTAAATGAAAAACTGCTGGGCATATCTCCTCACATCTTCCACAACCTATACACTTGTCTACATCGATCTCAAGTATCATGTCAATCTCCTCAAGGATTATCTTACAATCCATCAGCCGTGGATCATAGTGCAAACGATTATCTTTTTTCCTAATATTATACATTTTTACCGATTCATCTAACCATATGACACCAGATATGATCGTGTTCTACATAAGATATTTTAGTCATATTAATAAATACACTTGACACAAAGTGACTAAAGTTATATAATACCAAAAAAGAGAGGTGAATGATATGGCTACACAGGTAAAAGACTACTATAAGATCTTGGGGGTTGACAAAAATGCCTCTGAGGAAGAGATTAAAAAGGCCTTCAGGAAGTTAGCAAGGAAATACCACCCTGACCTTAATCCAGGTAACAAATCAGCAGAAGAAAAGTTTAAAGAGATTAACGAGGCATATGCTGTATTGAGTGATTCAAAAAAACGTGCAGAATACGATAGGGGAGAGACTACAGACTTCAGTGAATTCTTCAAGGGTAAGAACTTTTCTTTTGATTTTGGAGACCTCGGTAATATCTTTGGTGATATCTTTGGGGGAGGTTTTACGACCAGTCCATATGAAATGCATGGCGAAGACTTGAGAATGTCTATGGAGTTAGACATCACAGAGGCATTTAAAGGTGTCACAAAAGATATAACAATAAGTAGGGCAAAACAATGTGAATCATGTGGTGGAACAGGTGCAAAAAGCCAAGATATCTGTCAGACCTGCGGTGGTAGAGGGACTGTATCTGGTGGTAAGGGTTTCTTCAGAAGTATGCAGCCCTGTAGTAGTTGCGGTGGAAGCGGAAAAAAGATAAGAGAGTCATGTGGTGCCTGTAGGGGGGATGGTAGGATTTACCAGACAGAAACCGTAAAGGTAAAGATACCTCCTGGGGTAAAAGACGGCTCTACTGTCAGACTTCGTGGATTGGGCAACGCAGGCATTGGTGGTGGGCAAAGTGGTGATTTGTTAATAGATGTGACTGTTAAGCCACACCCTTATCTAAAGAGGGTGGATGATGATGTCTATGTTCAAGTCCCAGTAACATTTGGTGAGGCAGTATTAGGTTCAAAGATTGAGGTGCCAACGATAGATGGACTTGCGATGATGAAGATACCAGCAGGCACACAGGGTGGGCAGAAGTTTAAATTGGCAGGAAAGGGATTCATAGACCCAAAGACAAAAAAGAGAGGAGACCAGTACGTAGAGATAAAGATCGTCGTTCCCAAAGATGTGCCTGATGGCGCAAAAAAGGCAATTCAGGAGATTGAATCACTATACAAAGAAAACCCGCGGAAAGGATGGGTGAAATAATTATATGGGATTCAAAGGAGATAAAACCAAACCACTATACATGATCAGTGTTGTATCCAAGATGTTAGAGGTGCACCCTCAGACTATAAGGATGTATGAGAGAGAGGGTTTTATATGTCCTCATAGGATTAATAGGCAGAGACTGTATTCAGAAGAAGACTTAGAGACACTTAACCTTGTAGTTCAACTCACGAAGGAATTAGGGGTGAATAAGGCTGGGGTGGATATAATCTTGAGGATGCGGCAGAGGATAATGTTATTACAAAAGGAGTTAGAAGAGATGTTGAATTACCTGGATGGTGATGTAAAGATTAGATTTCAAAAAAGACTGTCTGAGATAATGACAAATAGCGAGGAGGTATGAGATGAGACTTGATAAACTTACCATAAAAAGTCAGGAGGCGTTAGCAGAGGCACAAAGGATTGCACAATCAAATGGCAATCAGCAGATAGAGCCCGAACATATTCTATTAGCACTTTTATCTGACAGTGATGGAATTGTAAGCAGGATATTGCAAGATGCTAATTGTAATGTAAAATCCATCTATGATGATTGTAATAAAACTATAAACACATTTCCAAAGGTAAGTGGTGCAGTTCCTCTTGGGCAGATATACGTATCTGCATCACTAAATAAGGTTTTTGAGAGGGCATTCAAGGAGATGGAACACTTAGGTGATGAATATCTGAGTGTTGAGCATCTCCTTCTGGGTATCATTGAGACTGATTGCAAGGCAAGAGATATTCTCAAGAGAC
The DNA here is from genome assembly GCA_046719235.1 of Thermodesulfovibrionales bacterium. Lineage (GTDB taxonomy): Bacteria > Nitrospirota > Thermodesulfovibrionia > Thermodesulfovibrionales > Dissulfurispiraceae > DUZI01. The sequence goes on along the minus strand of JBDNDH010000009.1, from coordinate 6,172 downwards.
ACGGAGCAGACACCAATAAGATATTAGATAGCATGAAGGATATAAGAGGCACTCATAAGGTGACAGATCCTAATCCGGAGGACAAGTATCAAGCACTTTTAAGATACGGGAAAGACCTTACTGACCTTGCAAAGAAAGGCAAACTTGATCCTGTAATTGGCAGGGATGAAGAGATAAGAAGGGTAATACATGTGCTCTCAAGGCGGACAAAGAACAACCCTGTGCTAATCGGTGATCCAGGTGTGGGTAAGACCGCCATTGTAGAAGGGCTTGCCCAAAGGATAGTTGCAGGTGATGTGCCAGAGAGTCTAAGGGATAAGAGACTCGTTGCAATAGATATAGGTGGGCTTATTGCAGGTTCAAAATATAGGGGTGAGTTTGAGGAGCGGTTGAAGGCAGTTTTAAAAGAGATAGAGCAATCTGAGGGTCAGATTATTACCTTTATAGATGAGATGCATACACTTGTAGGGGCAGGGTCTGCCGAAGGTGCGGTAGATGCTGCTAACATGCTCAAACCTGCACTTGCAAGGGGAGAATTAAGGTGTATTGGCGCAACCACAGTTGATGAGTACAGAAAACACATTGAAAAAGACCCTGCACTTGAGCGTAGATTCCAGCCTATATTTGTTAAAGAACCATCTGTTGAGGATACCATCTCTATCTTGAGGGGGCTTAAGGAACGGTATGAGGTTCACCACGGTGTCAAGATAAAGGATTCTGCACTTATAGCGGCTGGGGTTTTGTCTCACCGATATATAACAGATAGATATCTACCCGATAAGGCTATTGATCTTATTGACGAGTCAGCCGCTCGTCTAAGGATGGAGATTGACAGTATGCCGGTTGAGATTGATGAAATAGAAAGGAGACTAAGACAACTTGAGATCGAAAAACAGGCACTTTTAAGAGACAATACATCGGATACACAGGACAAGCTTGAAAAGATACATAAGGAGATAGAAGAACTTTCCACAAAGAGAGACGAATTAAAGAAACAATGGTCATCCGAAAAGGAGTTTATACAAAAGATCAGGCAGATCAAAGAGGATATAGAACAGACAAAGATAGCATCAGAGATGGCAGAAAGGCAGGGGGATTTAACAAGGGCAGCGGAACTTCGGTATGGAAGATTGACAGAACTTCAAAAGATGCTTGAAAAGGCAAACGAAGAACTTATAAATACACAAAAACAAAGGAAGATGCTTAAGGAAGAGGTTGACGAGGAAGACATTGCTGAGGTTGTAGCCAAGTGGACAGGGGTGCCAGTTAGTAGGATGCTTGAGAGTGAGGTCAGTAAGTTGATAAAAATGGAAGAGAGACTAAAACAACGAGTAGTGGGACAAGACGAGGCGATCATTGCCGTATCAAATGCGGTAAGAAGGGCTCGTGCAGGAATCCAAGATCCCAATAGACCAATTGGTTCTTTTATTTTTCTTGGTCCTACTGGTGTTGGAAAGACAGAATTGGCAAAGGCTCTTGCGGAGTTTCTCTTTGATGATGAAAATTCAATGATACGAATAGACATGTCAGAATACCAAGAAAGACATACAGTATCAAGACTTATAGGGGCACCTCCCGGTTATGTAGGCTACGATGAGGGTGGCCAACTTACAGAGGCTGTAAGAAGGAAACCCTACTCTGTCATCTTACTGGATGAGGTTGAAAAGGCACACCCAGAGGTCTTTAATGTGTTACTACAGTTACTTGATGACGGTCGGCTCACGGACGGGCATGGGAGGACGGTTGACTTCAAAAATACTGTTATAATAATGACATCAAATATAGGAAGCCACATAATACAGGAATATCTTGCAGAAAACGTCTCAACAAACAATATAAAAGAGAAGGTCATGGCAGAGCTAAAAAACTTCTTTAGACCTGAATTTCTAAACAGGGTTGACGAGATTATAGTGTTTAACCCATTAAATGATAGACTGTTGAAGGACATAGTAAGGATACAGATAGACAGGATGAAAAAATACCTGCAATCTAAGAAGATTAATATTAGCCTATCTGAAGGTGCCCTTGAGGTTATCGCAAAGGCTGGCTATGACCCGGTATTTGGTGCAAGACCACTTAAGAGGGCTATACAAAAGGAGATATTAAATCCACTTGCAATGCTTATACTTGATAACAGTATCAAAGAGGGTGATAGTGTTGAAGTGGATGTAAAGGACGGAAAGATAACATTTGAGACCGTAGCTGTAGGTGAAATCCAATAAAAAGGGTAAAAAATATAGTCAACACGTGAAGATTATTTTTTTTGTTGAATTTTTGCTACCTTTTACCGATAATAGAGTTAGAGGTGTGAAAGATGGCAGATGTAACCTTAAATACAAATTTTAACAACGCATTAAACAGCGGATACACCCAGAAAGCAGACATTCAAAAGAATGTGGCTGTAGGGGTAAACCCAGAGGATGCATCTACCTACAATGCCACCGTGATGTCTGGGCGGACTGCCGTGCGTCCTGTAAATAATAACGAGAGCAAGGCAAATAATCCACAGACATCAGAAAGGGAAAACCCAAACAACAAAGACACAAAAAAGGGTGCCAGTAAAAGCGTCCAATTAGAATTTGATAAGACTACGGGGTATCCAGTAATAAAATTTAGGGATACAAAGGGCAATGTTGTATCCCAAGTTCCGCCTGAGCAGTTCTTAAAAATGAGGACTGTTTTGGGATACAACAAGAAAAAAGAAGAGGTTATGGATCAAAATGAATTGCTGTATAGTAAAAAGGTAGGATTGGAAGAGCAAATTAAAGTGGAAGAGGAGACTGCTGATAAAAATATTACAAAAGACAAAAACCTTAGTCTCTATGTATAGTTAATATCAAGATGAACTTCAAAAGGAGGTGAGAAAAATGGCAGTGGAAGGAGTAAAAAATTCAACGGCTCAAATGGCACAGGAAATGTTGGCTAAGAACCTTAAAGAGCAGAATGTAAACCAGACCAATCAGACACAGGTCAACAACCAACAGCAAGATGACAGGGTAACCCTAAACTCAAGACAGAATGAAAACCTGAACACAAATCAGAGAACAAGTCAGACGGAGCAGAGAAATCCTGCAATGACTGTTCCAGGACAATCACAGAGACCTACTGCACTCAGGGTTGAACCAGGCAATCAGGAAAATAACAACAATGTAGCCGCCCAGATGATAAAGGAGGCAGCAAACAAGACCAGCGCTACCCAACAGGCTAATAATCCATACAATCCTAATAAGCCGAATCAGACACAAAATCAGATAAATTATACCGTCTAACATTTCTACAATCCTATCCCCTCAAACAGGGGGTAGGATTGTCCAATTGTAAAAAGTTCTCTTCTTGCTGTATTATATTCAATTCTTTTTTTCTTTCTGATTTTTATTAAATAGTATCTTTCAGATAATCAACAGAAATTGGAGATGTTTTAGGCTCCACGAGGGATGGTAACTTGAAACCAAAATCTGCATTCGAAGATCTAAATAGCCTGAGGCAAGAGATAGACTCAATAGATGAAAAGATCGTTGAGTTGCTTGGTAAAAGGGCTGAGGTTGTTACTAAGATTGCAAAGATAAAAAGGGATTCAGACCTACCATTTCACAACCCCGAGAGAGAACGTGCGATTATAGAAAGGGTCTTGACGCTCTGTAAGGGTAATTTCCCAAAAGATGCCCTGAAGGTCATTTTTAGAGAGATAATCTCTGCATCTCTATCCCTTGAAGAACCACTAAAGGTTGCATACTTAGGTCCTGAGGGAACATTCACACACCTTGCAGCAATCAGACACTTTGGTTCTTCTGCCAGATATATACCTTTTGAGCGTATCAAGGCAATATTCGATGCTGTAGAGGCAAAAAAGGCAGATTATGGGCTAGTGCCTATAGAAAACTCAAATGAAGGGGTGGTAAGTTATACACTCGATGTCTTTGTTGACTGTGATTTAAAGATTGCTGCAGAGGTTCTACTCGAGGTCTCACACAATCTATTATCAAAAGACGGGGACATTAAGAAGATAAAGAAGATTTATTCACATCCACAGGCATCCGCTCAGTGTAGGGAGTGGCTTGAGAGAAACCTCCCAAATATTCAGGTTTTAGATGCGGTAAGCACAGCTAAGGCTGCAGAGATTGCGGCATCTGATGATACAGTTGCAGCAATTGCAAGTGAACTCGCTGCAAGGCTCTATGACCTAAAATTTATAGAAAGAAGGATCGAGGATAATAAAAACAACTTCACGAGATTCCTCGCAATTTCAAGGGACTATCCAAAAAAGACTGGTAAAGATAAAACCTCAATCATGTTTTCTTTAAAGGACAAACCAGGGGCATTATTTAATGTCCTTGCACCATTCAAAAAGGCAAACATCAATTTAACAAAGATTGAATCAAGACCATCCAAGAGAAGGGCTTGGGAATACATATTCTTTGCTGATATGATCGGTCATATTGAAGATAAAAAACTCCAAAGGGTTATTGAAGAGGTTAAGGACAACTGTCTGTACCTGAAACTTCTGGGGTCATATCCTATTGGGGATAAAATGGAGAGGTGAAAAACTATGTTAAAACCATTAGATTATGTAAGCCAGATCAAACCGTATGTCCCTGGTAAACCTATTTCGGAACTTGAAAGGGAGTTGGGGGTAAAAAATTCAGTTAAACTCGCCTCAAACGAAAATCCCTTAGGACCTTCAAAAAAGGTCTTAAAGACACTCAAGGATTTCTTGAAAAATCCTGAAGAGATTGGAAGATATCCTGATGGCGGAGGGTATTACTTAAGGTCATCTTTAGCAGAAAATCTCTCAAGGAAAAACATCCCACTAACTATTGACAACATAATCTTGGGAAATGGGTCAAACGAGCTCATAGATATTGTAGTTAGAACCTATATGACACATGGTGATGAGGCAATTATGGCCAATATTTCCTTTGTTGTTTACTCTATGGCGGTAAGGTCAGTAGGTGCCAAGGCCATAGAGGTCCCGGTTAAGGATGACCTTTCCCACGATCTGATGAAAATGGCAGAGGCAATCACCAAAAATACAAAGATAATATTTATTGCGAATCCCAACAACCCTACAGGCACTATGAACAAAAAGGATGAATTCGGCGCATTCATGAAAAAGGTGCCTGATGACTTATTAGTTGTGGTAGATGAGGCATATTACGAATATGTCTTAGATAAAAACTATCCTGACACCCTTAAATATCTTGCTAAAGGAAAAAACCTGCTCATATTAAGGACCTTTTCAAAGGCTTACGGTCTGGCAGGTTTAAGAATAGGTTATGGCATCTCCAAGCCAGAGATAATTGCAGAGATGAACAAGATAAGGGAGCCTTTCAACACAAATACCCTTTCACAGATATGTGCCTTAACCGCGTTAAGAGATAAAAGGCATCTAAAAAAGACTGTCAGCATAGTAGAAGATGGCAAGAGATTCTTGTATTCAGAACTAGACAAGATGGGCATTAGATATGTCCCTTCACAAACCAATTTCATATATATCTTTTTAGAATCCTCATCTTCTGAACTATACGATGCCCTTCTAAGAGAGGCTGTGATAATAAGGCCTGTGGGACCAAAGGCAGTTAGGGTAACAGTCGGATTGAAAGAGGAAAATGAAAAGTTCATAGAAGCCTTCAAAAAGGTTGGTATCAGGTAGTAGTAAAAAAATAGCAAAGGGAGGAATGATAAAAAAATGGATATTATTGTTTTAAGACCCGAAGCAACCGACGACAACATATCGTCAATTGTCAGAAAGTTAGACAGTTGGGGTCTAAAGGCTAATATATCAAAAGGCACCGAAAGGACAATAATTGGTGTTATAGGGGATACATCGCAGGTATCAGAAGAGGACGAAGACGCCATCAAGGCAATGGAATGGGTTGAAAATGTCTTGAGGATATTAAAGCCTTATAAACTTGCAAGCAGGGAATTTAAAAAGGCAAATACAGAGATAAAGATTGGAGAAAATGTCATTGGTGGTAACAGGATACATGTTATGGCTGGTCCTTGTGCTGTTGAGAGCAGAAAAGGTCTCTTAGAGATTGCCAGAAAAGTCAAAGAACATGGGGCAACATTCCTGCGGGCAGGTGCCTTTAAACCAAGGACATCACCATATTCATTCCAAGGACTTGGTGAGGAGGGATTAAAATACCTTGCAGAGGCAAGACAAGAGACAGGA
>JBDNDH010000089.1:0-5944 GCA_046719235.1 Thermodesulfovibrionales bacterium | reverse complement strand
TACAACTTTGAAGATGCGATCCTACTTAGTGAGAGGCTTGTCAAAGACGATGTTTACACATCCATTCATATAGAGGAATTTGAGGTTGAGGCAAGAGACATGAAGTTAGGATCCGAAGAAATAACCCGTGATATACCCAATGTAGGCGAAGATGCCCTAAGGAATCTTGATGAAAGCGGTATCATAAGAATTGGTGCGAAGGTAAAGACAGGGGATATACTCGTGGGTAAGGTAACCCCAAAGGGTGAAACGGTCTTAACCGCAGAGGAGAAACTCTTGAGGGCTATCTTTGGGGACAAGGCTGAAGAGGTCAAGGAGAGTTGTCTTTATGTCCCTCCTGGTATTGAAGGGATTGTTGTGGATGTAAAAGTGCTATCCAGAAAAGGTTTAGATAAAGATGCAAGGACTAAGTCAATAGAGGCTGAAGAGATTGAAGAACTCCAGAGGGATATGTATGAGGAGATAAGGATACGAAAGGACTCCAAGATAAACAAGATAAGAAAACTCCTGCTCGGACAGAAGGTCTTGGATGACATAAAAGATCCAAAATCAAAAGAGGTAATATGCCCCAAAGGGAGTCGCTTAACGGAAGAAGACCTATCAAAGATAAAGGATGAGGCCCTCTTAAAGATAAAGATAGATGATCCATCGGTCAAGATGCAGATCGAGGAAGTCAATACAACCACAAATCAAAAGATTAGAGCATTAGAGTCCAGATATAACGAAAGGATAGAGAGGATCAAAAAAGGAGACGAGCTTCCACCTGGTGTAAACAAGGTTGTAAAGGTCTATATTGCAATGAAAAGGAAGATACAGGTAGGCGATAAAATGGCTGGGAGACATGGTAACAAGGGCGTAGTCTCAATAATACTACCAGAGGAGGATATGCCTTATCTTCCAGATGGAACACCTGTTGACATCGTATTGAATCCACTCGGGGTGCCATCAAGGATGAATGTAGGTCAGATACTTGAAACACACCTTGGCTGGGCGGCAAAGTCATTGGGTATATACGTATCAACACCAGTTTTTGAAGGTGCAACAGAGCAAGAGATCAAAGATCTGCTCAAGAAGGCTGACCTGCTATACGAAAATATACAGCCTGGACAGACCATACTATACGATGGTAGAACCGGAGAGCCATTTGAGAGACCTGTAACCGTTGGTTGTATGTATATGCTCAAACTACATCACTTAGTAGCAGACAAGATACACGCTCGCTCTATTGGTCCTTACTCTTTAGTTACACAGCAACCATTGGGAGGCAAGGCACAGTTTGGTGGTCAAAGATTAGGAGAGATGGAGGTTTGGGCATTAGAGGCCTACGGAGCAGCACATACCTTACAAGAGTTTTTAACTGTAAAAAGTGATGACATCTCTGGGAGATCAAGGATCTACGATGCCATAGTCAAGGGGGATCCTGTCCTTGAGCCTGGCGTCCCAGAGTCTTTTCATGTATTAATCAAAGAACTCCAGAGTCTTTGCCTTGATGTAGAACTCTTGGAGAAGAAGAGAAAGGTGGAGGATAATAATTGATAGAAGACATTTATCAACTCTTTCAAAAGCCAAAAAACCCTAAGGATTTTGACACTATTAGGATAAAACTTGCATCTCCCGAAAGGATCAGGGAGTGGAGCCATGGCGAGGTTAAAAAGCCTGAGACGATTAACTATAGAACCTTCAAACCCGAGCATGATGGCTTGTTCTGTGCGAAGATATTTGGTCCAACAAAAGACTGGGAATGCCTTTGCGGTAAATATAAAAGGATGAAGCATAGGGGAGTGATATGTGATAAATGTGGGGTTGAGGTCATTCAGTCAAAGGTCAGAAGAGAAAGGATGGGACACATAGAACTTGCCACCCCAGTTGCACATGTATGGTTTTTAAGAGGAATTCCAAGTAGGATAGGGACCCTGCTTGACATGACCATGCGTGGATTGGAGAAGGTCTTGTATTTTGAGGAATACATCGTCATTGACCCAGGCGACACCAAGCTAACAGAAAAGCAACTACTTACTGAAGAAGAATTTAGGAAGGCTACCATAGAGTATGGCAGTAGGTTCAAGGCAGGTATGGGTGCTGAGGCTATAAGGGAGTTGTTGAGAAAGGTTGATCTTCCTGCACTAGCCAAAGAGCTAAAAGAAAAGATTGACAGCATCTCGTCAATCTTGATGAAAAAGAAATACTCAAAACGATTAAAGGTCGTTGAGGCATTTATTAAATCCGGAAACAAACCAGAATGGATGATACTGGATATCATCCCAGTTTTGCCCCCAGACCTGAGACCACTTGTTCCATTAGATGGTGGGCGATTTGCCACATCTGACCTTAACGATCTATATAGAAGGATACTAAACAGGAATAACAGACTAAAACGGCTTATTGAATTAAAAGCCCCCTCCGTAATCATTAGGAATGAAAAGAGGATGTTGCAGGAGGCGGTAGATGCCTTATTTGACAACAGTAAAAGATCAAAGGTTTTAAAGGCAGGCGGTAAAAGGGTACTAAAGTCCCTGAGCGATATGATAAAGGGTAAACAGGGGAGGTTCAGACAGAACCTACTTGGCAAAAGGGTAGATTATTCTGGCAGGTCAGTTATCGTTGTTGGACCAGAGTTAAACCTAAATCAATGTGGTATCCCCAAGACAATGGCTCTTGAACTTTTTAAACCATTCGTCTTCAATAAGATTGAGGAAAAGGGGATTGCAACTACTATAAAATATGCCAAAAGACTTGTAGAAAAGGAAAGCCCAGAGGTGTGGGATGCCCTTGAGTCAGTAATACATGAGCATCCTGTTCTATTAAACCGGGCACCTACACTTCATAGACTCGGTATCCAAGCCTTCGATCCGGTACTTGTTGAGGGTAAGGCTATTCGTTTACATCCCCTTGTCTGTACCGCCTTCAATGCGGATTTCGATGGTGACCAGATGGCTGTTCATGTGCCTCTTTCATTAGAGGCTCAAATAGAGGCAAGGGTGCTGATGTTGTCAGTCAACAACCTGCTGTCGCCTGCAAATGGAAAACCCATAATCGTTCCAACACAGGATATGGTATTGGGTATCTACTACCTTACAAAGATGAAAAAAGGCATGCCTGGTGAGGGTAAATACTTTGCAGATGAAGAAGATGTAAGGATTGCCTATGATGCAGGTGCTGTCCACGAGCATAGTATCATAAAGGTAAGGATTAATGGACAATTGGTAGAAACAACCGTAGGCAGGGTTATCTTTAATGAGATACTAAAAGACGATGAGGCTGAAAAGGAAGGTCTCTCCGTTTCAAGATCGGACAAGGTGTATGCACCCTTTGATATGATTAATAAAGAGTTGACAAAAAAGGAGCTCGGTAAACTCATTGAGTACATACACAAACGTTGGGGCAATAGAAAGACAGTTATATTTCTCAATAAACTTGAAAGATTGGGATTTTATTACGCCACTCGTTCAGGCATCTCTATATGCATTGGTGACATGCATGTGCCCAGGACCAAACAAGAATTAATCAAAAATGCAGAGCAAAAGGTCTTGGAGGTGCAAAGACAGTATGCTGATGGACTAATTACTCAGGGAGAGAGGAACAACAAGGTAATAGATATATGGGCAAGTGTTACAGATAAGGTCGCTGAAGAGATGATGAAAGAATTAGGTGCTGAAGATGGAAAGTTACAGACCGAAGAAGAACTCAAAGAGAGCAGGTCATTTAACAGCATATTCATGATGGCAGATTCAGGCGCTAGGGGTAGCACAGCGCAGATAAGGCAGCTTGCAGGTATGAGAGGCCTAATGGCAAAACCATCAGGTGAGATCATTGAGACCCCAATAACAGCCAATTTTAGAGAAGGCTTGACCCCACTACAATATTTTATATCAACACATGGTGCAAGAAAAGGGTTAGCAGATACTGCCCTCAAGACAGCAAACGCTGGTTATCTCACAAGAAGACTGGTAGATGTTGCACAGGATGTAATACTTACAGAACACGATTGTGGAACAAGCTACGGTATACATGTAAAGGCACTCGTAGAGAGCGGTCAGATTAGACAGCCTCTTGAAGAGAGGATATTTGGTAGGGTATTGGCAGAGGATGTAAAGGATCAGCATACAGGGGAGATAATAGCCAAGAGAAACCAAATGATTGATGACGATTTGGCAAAAAAGATAGTGTATTCTGGTATAAACAAGGTTTATATCCGTTCTGTCTTGACATGTGAATCAAAAACAGGTGTTTGCAGTATGTGTTATGGTATGGACTTGGCACGTGGCACCCTGATAGAGGTTGGTGAGGCAATTGGAATTATCTCAGCCCAATCTATCGGTGAACCAGGCACACAGCTTACTATGAGAACATTTCACATCGGTGGCGCTGCAACTAAGGTTATTGAACAGGCAACCATAGAGGCAAAAACCCCAGGTTATGTAAAGTTTATTGATCTCGTATCTGTAAGAAACAAGGACGGTCATCAAATTGTTCTAAATAGAAATGCCTTCATCTCTATCATAGAAAAAACTGGTAAAGACGCTGGTAGAGAAAAGGAAAGGTATAATCTTGTCTATGGTGCCAGAATACTTGTTGATGAAGACCAGTTTGTTGAGGCAGGTCAAAAGCTTGTAGAGTGGGACCCATACTCCACCCCTATACTCACAGAGGTGGGTGGTAAGGTTGCATTAGGTGACATTGAAGAGGGTGTTACCTTTAAAGAGGAATTAGATGAAATCACAGGTCTTGCACATAAGGTTGTTATTGATTTCCCTGCACACAAGAGGCCTCGTATAACTATTAAGGACGAGTCTGGTAAAACTGCAAAGATACCGAAGACAAACCTTCCAGCTCGTTACTCTTTGCCATCAGGGGCACACATACTCGTTGATAAAGGGGATATAGTTTCTCCTGGTGATATACTTGCAAAGATACCGAGGGCTACCACTAAGACAAAGGATATTACTGGTGGTCTACCGAGGGTAGCAGAATTGTTTGAGGCAAGGAGACCAAAAGACCAGGCAATAGTATCAGAGATTGATGGTATTGTTGAATTTGAGTCATCGCAAAGAGGCACCCGTGTAGTAACAATTAAGGGTGGAGGAGAACCAAAACACTACACCATTCCTAAAGGCAAACATATAACCGTTCATGAAGGTGACTGGGTAAAGGCTGGTGAGCCTCTTATGGATGGTGCCGTAAACCCTCATAGTATCCTCGATATCTTGGGTCCAAACGAGCTTCAAAGATATCTCGTAGATGAGGTTCAAAAGGTCTATAGGCTTCAAGGTGTTTCTATAAACGACAAACACATAGAGGTTATTGTCAGACAGATGATGAAAAAGATGAGGATAGAAGACCCTGGTGATACCAAGTTTTTGATAGGCGATGAGGTTGACAAGGCCGTATTCTATGAAGAAAACCAAAGGGTCATGAAAGAAGGTGGCAGACCTGCACAAGGTAAGACAATGCTATTAGGGATTACTAAGGCATCACTTTCAACCGATAGCTGGGTATCTGCTGCATCGTTCCAAGAGACCACAAGGGTGCTCACCGAGGCTTCACTCAACGGACTAGTGGATGAACTAAGAGGACTAAAGGAAAATGTAATCATGGGGAGAATGATACCTGCAGGCACAGGCACACCCAAATACAGAGATACATTCCTAATCGGTGACTATTTCCCAAAAGAAGACTCACCTAAGGATGAAGAGATAAAAGCATAATGCCACCCCCCCCCTAAGTTTTCGCACTTAGGGGGGCATTTATATATTGAGAAACTTTTAAAGATTGTGTTAAAATTTTGACCTTTAATTCTAATGGGCCGTTAGCTCAGCTGGTAGAGCAGCTGACTCTTAATCAGCGGGTCGGAGGTTCGAATCCTCCACGGCTCATCTTTAAAATCAACAAGTTATCAATCATGCTCACTGTGCTTAAGTCCCAAATTGTGCTAATTTGTCTTTGT
>JBDNDH010000088.1:0-5966 GCA_046719235.1 Thermodesulfovibrionales bacterium | reverse complement strand
AGCAGTGGTTTCAGACCCCATAGTAGCAGCACAGAATACCCCATGATTCCAGTCAAAACTCTCAAGCACTAAAGGTATCGTCCTACTCCTCCTTGAACCAAATAGCATTGCTGACACGGGGACCCCTTGTGGGTTGTCAAATTCCTTTGAAAGGGTTGGGGCATTGTAAATTGAGACCGTAAAACGAGAGTTTGGATGGGCTGCCTTTCTGCCCTTTTCAAAAATAAACTCATTGCCCTGCCAATCAAGCAACCTATTGGGCATTGGATTGTCCCTTTCCATACCTTCCCACCAGGGCGTGTTGTTATCTACATCTAATGCGGTATTTGTAAAGAGGGTTGGAAAGAACTTGTCTGCCTTTAGGGTATCCATCATATTAGGGTTTGTCTTATAACAGGTATCAGGGGCAACCCCAAAGAAGCCAGCCTCAGGGTTAATGGCATATAATCTCTTATCCTCACCAAAATTAATCCATGCGATGTCATCACCTATAGTCCATAGTTTGTAATCAGGAAGCGACGGTGACATCATGGCAAGATTGGTCTTTCCGCAGGCGGATGGGAAGGCACCAGTAATATATGTGATGTTTCCATCTGGTTCCTCAATTCCTGCAATAATCATATGTTCAGCAAGCCAGTTTTCCTTGAGTGCCAATTCAGAGGCTATCCTCAATGCAAAACACTTCTTACCTAATAATGCGTTACCACCATAGCCAGAACCAATACTCATGACGAGGCTTTCTTGAGGAAAATGCATTATAAACCTCTTTTTTGGGTCAAGTTCTCCAATGGAGTGCAAACCCTTTACAAAGTTGTCAGTATTGCCTATCTTGTCAATAACGGTATTACTCATCCTTGTCATTATCTTCATACTAACAGCCACATAAACAGAATCTGTTATCTGTATGCAATTCTTGGCAAAAGGTGAGGCTGGATTACCCATTGTATATGGCAAGACATACATGGTCCTTCCCTTCATACAGCCTTCAAAAAGCTTATGAAGCATTGCCTTAGCCTCATTAGGCTCCATCCAATTGTTATTTGGTCCAGCCATCTCTTTGGTAGGTTGGTTCACAAAGGTTAGGTGTTCAACCCTTGCCACATCTGAGGGATGACTCCTGTGTAAAAATGCGTTTGGGTACAACTTGTGATTCAACTCATAAAAAGTATTGTGCTTGCCAATCTTCTCAATTGTCATACCAATTTTTAAGAGTTCATGAGCCTCTTCATCACTTCCGTTACACCAATAAATCCTGTCCGGTTTAGTTAATTTAGCCTGTTCCTCAACCCATTTTTCTACCTCTGTTGCCATGAAAGAGCCTCCCTTTCCAATAAATTTACCTTATGAATTTATAAATAAGAAGTTCAACCCCAAAGCAATTTAATCAATAAAATGATAATTATAATTACACACGATTGATGGTAGCAATTTAAAATAAAAATAGAGTTATAAGAGAAAAATTAAATTCTAAACCTTTTTCTGTTTTATGGCACTTTCTATGTCCCTTTTTGCCTCTTTTTCCTTTATTGCTTCCCTTTTTTCGTATTCCCGTTTGCCTTTTGCAAGTCCTATCTCAATCTTTATGAGATTTGCCTTTAGATACACCCTTAGGGGTATGAGCGTAAAACCTTTTTGGTTTATTTTACCCAATAGACGCATTATCTCCTTTTTATTGAGTAGTAGTTTTCGTGTCCTTAATGGGTCGTGATTTAGGATGTTTCCGTGAGTGTATGGACTTATATGACAGTTTAATAGATATGCCTCAAGATCCTTGATAATTACATAACTGTCTTTGAGGTTGATCCTCCCCTCTCGTATGGATTTTACCTCTGTGCCCTTTAAAACAATCCCAGCCTCCAAGGTCTCTTCAATGTGATAGTCATGATAGGCCTTTCTATTTTGAGTGATAATCTTCATTACTTGTAGTATTCAAAGACCTTTTTTAATATATCATCCATGCCTCTTGTGTTGATGCTTGGCCCTGTAATATGTTGGTTCTTATAACTATTGTCTAAGACATCAAGGGTGTTTCTTACCTTCTGATGTGTTATAAACCTTGAGATCTTGTTCATCTGATAGATGCCATTTTTTCTGCCTTCATGGTGTAATGTTAAGAATAATCTCTTCTTTGCCCTTGTGACTGCCACGTAGAAGAGACGTTTTTCCTCCTCAATCTCCTCTTGCCGATCTAATGAAAAACTTATAGGTAAAACACCGTCTATGACGCCTACCAAAAAGACCACATCCCACTCAAGACCCTTTGCAGAATGTATGGTAGAGATGCATAGGGGACGTTCCTCTTCTTTTGTCTCCGGTTCTTGAGACCATACCCCCCTTTGTATTGGTTCAAGGGCAAAATCGCTTAGCATGTCTTCAAGTGAATCATAACGACTTACTATCTGCCTTAATGTCTCTATGTCGTTTATCCTTATATGCCAATCATCAAATTTATCCCTTAAGATTGGCTTATAATACTCAAAGATTACATCATAGATAGTAGCAACCGTTGGTGTGTTGATACTATTGAGGATCTCTATTGTTTTTATGAACTCCCTTATGCCTTTTGAGAGTTTCATCCTTGAGGCATACCCTTTAAGGTAGTCTGTTGTCTCAGCAAAGGAATTGCATTTGTTTATCTCATTTACAATCCTTTCGGCAGATTTTGCCCCTATGCCTTCTATGAGAAGCAAAACCCTCTGCCATGATAGTTCATCCTTTGGGTTTGACAGTATCCTCAGATGGGCAAGTATATCCTTGATATGTGCCATTTCATAAAACTTTATGCCCCCAAAGGTTTCATATGGGATGTTTAGTTTTGTTAACTCAGTCTGTATCGCAATAGTCAAATACATGGATCTACATAAAATACACTGTCTTGCCAGAGGAATCCCGTCTTGCAGAAATTGGTTTATCTGTCTGGCAATCCATTCGGCCTCATCATATGAATTTTTAAAGAAATAGATGGAAGGTCTTATTCCTTCCTTGCCCCTTGCAGAACGGAGTGACTTCTCATATTTCTTTTCCATCGTCTCAAGTATTGCATTTGCACAGTTTAAAATAGCCTGACTGCTACGGTAGTTTGTCTCTAACCTTATAATCTTACAACCTTCAAATACCTCAGGAAATTCCATTATATTTTTATGTGTTGCCCCTCTAAAGCCATAGATACTCTGTGCGTCATCCCCTACTATCATGATGTTACGATGTCTTAGAGCAAGATACTTGGCAATCTTACCTTGTAGATAGTTTGTATCCTGATACTCATCCACCATTATATAACTGTATCTACTAGAGATTAGCTCTCTCAACTCATCATCCTCGAGCATAACCTTAAGATATATAAGCATATCGTCATAATCCATATATCCTCTCCGAATCTTATATTGGACATATCTCCTTGCTAATTCATTTATCTCTTCAGAGTATTCAATGAAGTGAGGATATTCCCTCTTTATAGTCTCAGAGATTGGTATATTTTTATTTACAGAAATGCTGATGATAGTCTTTAGGGTATCCTTTTTGGGAAACCTCTTATCAGCATTATAAAGGCTCATCGCATTTGCACAACGTAATATGGCATCTTGAGAGTCTGATTCATCAAGTATCGTTATCTCCTGGTTAAATCCGATGTGTCTTGAGTATCTCCTTATCACCTTGTAAGCGAATGAGTGAAATGTTCCACCGTCTATATCTCTACAGTTTGGATCGTGCCTGCAAGCCCTTTGAATCATCTCACTTGCAGCCCTTCTTGTGAAGGTTAACAGCAAGATTTTTGATGGATTTATGCCATTCCTGATGAGGTTCAGACATCTATATTCTATAACCCTTGTCTTTCCGGTGCCAGCGCCAGCAATAACAAGCAACGGTCCGTCAATTGTATTGACAGCAGCATACTGTTCGTCATTTAAAAGGTCTCTAATATCCTGCATCATTCGCCCATAAGTTTTGATCTTACTTTGTCTTCGTATGTGAACAAGTCTTCTATATATAATGGCTTTTTGCTTTGTAGGTTGTATTTCATAATCTTAAAATTCAATTCCCGGATCTTTTTCAACCTAATCTTATCATCATCAATAGTATTGATTAGGTCCCTTAGCTGAATAATCTCCTTTCTATCCTCCAACTCAGGTGGAATCATCCCTGCGTTTTTTAGTATCTTATAAGCCATCCTCAAATCTTCAGGGACAAGACTAAAATCCTCTAAGTGTAGGGGTTTTCCTTTGTTTTGCAGGTTATCAAACACCCCTTGAAGCATAGCCTCCTTGATCCGCTCTTCAGCAATCTTACTAAAAATATCCATAATCTAACCCCATCCCTCAATTTCATGAATATACGACAAATAGGAATATTATAGTATCATATTTCTGAAAATTAAGACTTGTGAGTTTATAAGCAAGTTCACTGCTGTCCAAAATAATTTAAAATCACAAAATCAATCCTTAAAAAATAAGCCTTTTAGACATGTAAATCCATGTTTTAAAATCAGGTTACCCCCTTCCTTTGCCATTGACTCTATCTATGCTGTCTAATTAAAACCACCTAAAAAGCTGCTCCATGGCATCAAACACACTTTTGCCCCTCTTTCTGCTTTCGTCTCTATCACTGCCTTGTAAAACCCATTCTTTGAAAATATCTGTAGAATTTGTCCAAAAAATACTGCTAAATTTATTCATGGGAAGCATCCTTTAGGTTGTGTTATTGTTAAACAAATTTTACCTGATTGATGCATCCTTTTTATAAGATATTTTGGACAGATGTGATGTAAAACACAGGCTTAATGAATTTCAGAAGTTAATCATGAAGAGACTTAAGGTGAAAATCACAAAAAAACTTGATTGAAGTAGAAAGATTCTCAATATAACCCTCTCATAGTTAAACATCTAAGAAAAAATTGTTGTACAAAAATGAAGGTTTTAAAAACAGGAATACTTTATTTTCAATTAGTTCTGAGTTTTGCCTGATAAAGTCAGGAGAAATATATTAGCGACAATTTTGCTGACCCGAGGTATCACATGACCTATGAGATAGAGCATGGGCAATACTGAGCCATTTTTAACCGAGGCATTACCTCGTCAACCCTTTACCTCTGCCTTTGTTTATGTTATATTGCAAGACTTGCCTCAGAGCTATGTTTTTGAGTTATGTGTTTAAACTTTGTGTTGTTTTATAAAAGATATTTTTTTATTATGAAGACTTACGTGAAGATTTATGATTAAGACTTTTTAAAGTCACTTTTTAAAAGTCCCATTCTATAACAATCAAAATATCTGCCGTTTAAATAAAAATGCTCTCGTAAAATTCCTTCTACTTTAAATCCGACCTTTTTAAAGACTTTTTCTGAGGCATCATTGCCTTTTACCATGCCCGAACAAAGTTTATGGAGATTTAATTTATTAAATGCATGATCAGCAACCAACTTTATTGCCTCTGTAGCATATTCTTTGCCGCGGGCTGTTTTATCACCAATTAATATTCCAATCTCTGCATTTCTGTTTCTCCAGTCAATTTGATGAAGAGTTATATTGCCAATATGTTTAGAAGTTTCTTTTAAAAATATTCCTAATATCATGCCATCCTTACTGCTAAGGTGTGATTTAATGTATCCTCTTATATCTTCTTTATTCATTGGAAACCTTCCACTTCCCATGAAAAGCGTAGTTTCCTGATCATTTATCCAGTTTATATAGCCCTCAAGTTTATCTTTATTAGACAATGGACCAAGGAAGATATTCTTTCCTTCTAAAAAGACTGCTCTCATTTATCTATGTATCCTATTCAACCATCTCCCATCCCATTGGCGTGCCTCTCTTAATCTCACATGCTGCCTTCTTGCCAAGAAGTACATCAAAGTATTTAGGAGGCAGGCCATTGCCTGGTCGGATTATTCGTATATTTTCACTTGTAAAAGCCTCACCTTTTTTTATATCCTTCACTGCATAAACTGAACGCCTATACTTGACCGATGC
>JBDNDH010000087.1:0-5980 GCA_046719235.1 Thermodesulfovibrionales bacterium | reverse complement strand
TCTGGCATATCATAGAGAGATTCAAGGGCTTATAAATAGATAAAATGGGATTGAGCCCTTTTCTCCTGCTCTGCACAACAGGGTTCTTTGCAATATTTAGTTCAACCATCTCAAAAAGCCCAGTATTGCCCCTCTTTGCTGCCTATCTTGGAGGTAACCCCTTAGAAGTGGGAATTGTATCTTCAATCTCTGCCTTTATGGGAGTTATTGCAAGCGTGCCTGCTGGAGTCTATTCTGATAAGGTAGGCAGAAGGAAGATGCTCATCCTCTCTTCAATAATCTTTGCCACAGCCCCATTTCTGTATTTGATTGTGACCAATATATATCAACTCATGTTTGTAAGGTTTTACCATGGTCTTGCAACCGCCATCTTCGTCCCTGTGGCAATGGCATACATATCAGAACTATATAACAAAAAAAGAGGTGAGCGACTTGGTTGGTTTTCCACTGCCACGCTACTTGGCAGATTCTTAGCCCCAATGTTATCTGGGGTAGTGATCAGTATATTTGTCTTTTTGCCTGACTGGGGCTATAAGGCAGTCTATCTTTTATGTGCAGTTACAGGGACTCTAACCCTCATAATAGCCATCGCCCTGCCCAATACTAAGACGACACAAAGGATGATTACAAATCAAGAACTTTTTAGAAACTTCAAAACTATTATTCTAAACAGGGGGATTATGTTCACTTGTATAGTGGAGTCGTCGGTCCTGTTTGCATATGGCACCTTTGAAACCTTTTTACCCCTTTATGCGGTAAGAGCCGGCTATACTGCCTATGAAATAGGGGCTATGTTGTCGGTACAAGTGATAACCCTTGCCCTAAGCAAACCTTTTATGGGGAAACTTTCAGACAAACATGGCAGAAGAGCACAGATTGTTATTGGTTCATCCATTACAGCAATAAGCATAGGGGCTATACCCTTTTTAAATAATTTTTTGTATCTGTTACTTCTGAGCATCATAGTTGGTTTGAGTCTGTCAATAGTTACTTCCGCCACATCTGCATATATTGCTGACTTGAGCAAAGACAAAACCTATGGTTCAGCAATGGGGCTTCTCGGCTCAATAATGGATATCGGGCACACTACCGGTCCGCTTGTCTCAGGTATCGTGGCTCTTAAGTTTGGAATTGATAAGTCTTTTTTTGGTGCATCAGCAGTCGTTGCTATTACCGGACTGTTGTTTCTAACCTTTTCAATCACGACAAGGGATCACTGCTGTCCAAAATAATCTAAAATCACAAAATCCCTCCTTACAAAATAAGGCTTTTAGACAGGTAAATCCATGTTCTTAAAAATCAGGTTACCCCTATCTTTTCTATTTACCCTCTTTATGATGTCAACTTAAGCCCACTTAAAAAAATCTGCTTCGCAGTTTCAACTACATGTGGAGGTTCAAACGGCTTATCTAACCATTACCATAAATCCCTATATGCATCAGGGCATCCTTTGCTTGAGTAACAACCTTCATATCTCCCTTAATGGATTACCCTGACCTATTTGACAAAATAAGGTCGCTACAAATTGCTACGAGCATGTAAATCCTTTTAACTAACTCTTCTGCTTTGGTTTCTATACCGCCTTGTGAAACTCATTCCTTGAAAATATCTGTAGAATTTGTCCAAAAATGGTGCTGAACTTATTCATGGCAAGCCTCCTTCAGGTTGTGTTTTTACTGTCAAAGAGATTTCTCCTGATATAGGCTTCTTTTCTGAAAGATATTTTGTTTAGACTTTGATCACATACAAACGTTTTACCTACAATTTTAATATATGATACCACCTCCAATGACAACATCCCCTTCATAGAATACTGCACTTTGACCTGGTGCAGGTGCCCATTGAGGTTTATTAAATCTAACTACAATAGAATCATTATCTACGATGGATACAAAGGCTGGTGCTGGTTTCATTGTATATCTTATCTTGACGTCAGCAGAGAAGTCTTTTTCCCTTTTAATAATCCAATTGATATCCTTAACCCTTACTATGTCAGAGTGTGCAGAATCAAAATCACCAACATAAATGGTGTTTGTCTCATGTTCAATCGATACAACATATAAAGGGGTTGGGTGACTTATACCGAGCCTTTTCCTCTGCCCTATCGTATAATGCTCTATTCCATTATGTCTGCCAAGGATCTGCCCTGTTTTTACATCCCTAATAACACCCTTTTTTGAGCCCTTAAAATGTCCTGTATATGAACTGCCTTTTAGAAAACAGACCTCATGGCTCTCTTTTGCGGAAGATGTTGGTAACCCTGCCTTGCTTGCAATAGATCTCACAACATCTTTGTGCAGTTCCCCGAGGGGTAGTTTTGTCCTTAATATCTGCTCATGGCTGAGTCTATAAAGTACATAAGACTGGTCTTTATGTGTATCTGTGCCCCTTAGGAGTTTGCCATCTGATATTCTTGCGTAGTGTCCTGTGCTGATATAAAAGGTATCTCTAAGGTTAGCTTCTTGCAGGAGTCTTTGAAATTTTATACCCCTGTTACACATCACACAGGGATTTGGTGTAAGACCCTTAGTGTATGCCTCATAAAAAGGGGTGATTATTTGATTCAAAAACTCTGTTCTTGCATCAATTATGAGGTGTTGGATTCCTAAGTATTTGGATGTCTGTATTGCTAATTCTATGTTTGTTGAATTCACATCGTCATACAGGAGCAGGCTTGCCCCCACTACCTTGTATCCTTGTTCTCTTAGTAAAAACGCACATACAGAGGAATCTACCCCACCACTAAGGGCAACCAAGACCTTTTCCATAGTAATCTATTTTAACCCAAAAGATTATTTTACAACGGCAAAATATCACCAATAGACGAAGTATGCATATCACTCAGTTTGCTTTAGTTGCACACCCTTCTATTAGCAGTGGTATTTATAGTCTTTAACCCTTACCCCACCCTTTTTATTGCAACACCCTATGTTATCAAGGTCTATTACCATAATCAGAAAAGGCCTCCGATTTATACCATATCCTGTGTTGAGTCATCATTTCATAAACCTATTGCTATATGATATGATTAATGCTACTGAAGAGATGAGTTTTTCTTGTGAGTACTTTGCTAATTCTCTTCAAAACATCGTAAATACACAATCTGGAGGACTAAATGTTGTTAAATATGAAAGATGTTGATATCGTAAGTTTGTCTCTTGACCATAAGTTTAATTTCAGGTGCTACAAGGGCATATCCTGTTTTACAAGGTGCTGTTCTAACATTGATATACTACTCACACCATATGACATACTTCGTCTCAAAAACAGGCTTGGTTTGCTATCTGGTGAATTCTTACACAAATATACATTTATAAACATTGATGATAAGACCTCACATCCTTTTGTATTTCTAAAGATGCTCGATAACGAAAAAAGGCTCTGCCCATTTGTAACAGAGGATGGTTGCACTGTGTATTCTGATAGACCTGCAAACTGCAGGTATTATCCTGTTGGACAGGCATCACTCAAAAAGATGGATGAACATCTCAAAAAACCCTTTACGGATGAGTTTTACTTCTTTGTAAGAGAAGACCACTGTAAAGGTTTTCAAGAAGACAAGCAGTGGACAATTAGGGAATGGAGGATTGACCAAGAGGCAGAGTTATACGACGATATGAACAGGCAGTGGAAGGAATTGCTATTTAGAAGAAATCTCCCAGGTTCAGAACTTGACGAAAAGAAACAGAAGGCGTTTTACATGGCAGCATACGATATAGATAGGTTCAGGGATTTTGTCTTCAAAAGTGGTTTCCTCGACAGGTTTGTTATTGATGAGGAATTGCTAAAAAAGATCAAAAACGATGAGACAGAACTCATGAAGTTTGGTTTCTCCTATTTAAAATATATACTGATGATAGAAGAGACCTTAAAGGTCAAGACATAATCTCTTTATTGATAATCTCCTTTGCAGAGTTTAGTATCTTTAAAAAATGGTCTTTGTTTATAAAACCTACAGACGAAGGTGTTTGGAATATCCTCTCTGGGATCTCAAGGTTATCAAAGGAAAAGCCCTCTCTAATCTTGAATGCGTATTTTTCTTTTAGTATTTCCTTGCTGATTGAGGCCAAATCTTCTAAGGACATCTTCAAGCCCGTTGTCTCTAATGCCCTTATTACGATATCCGGCTTGTAAATCTCCCTTGCAAAGAAACAAATAACAAGGCTCGATAGTATTTGTCTCCATTTCTCTTCCGATATTATGGCATTTGCAATCTCCTCTGGGTGTATCTCTTTTGATGTCATAAGTTTCTTGTCTAAGGAATATCCTGCGTTATCAAGATGGCTGTGCCTTGCACCAATAAGATAACCCACATGTGACGAAGGTCCGGTGTGATATCCTGGCATCTCGTTCCCACCAAAGGAAAGGGCAAAATCCCTCCCTCCGTATACAGATGATACATGTCTAACCCCTTTAGACAGGGCAATATAGAAATCATTTGCCTGTTCGAGCATTAATCTTAAAATCTCTTGATAAGCCTTGTATTCACCCCATCTGGGAATTACTCCCATAGTATCTTTTTCGGTTATCAACCCCCTCTCAAATGCCTCTGTCATCCAAGCAAATACGACACCTGTGGTCATACAATCAAGCCCAGCATACTCGATCTTGTCTATTAACAACATCATCCCCTGAACATCAGAACCACCTAACATAGAGCCTATCGCATAAATTAGTTCATAGTCATATCCTATCATTGTGGTTTTATAAAAATAAGGCTCATCCATGTAAGGTTCCCTTATTGCAGCAATGTGAATACAAGCCACTGGACAGTGCGCACAGGCAAGCCTCTTCCCCAAGAATCCCTCAGCAATAGCCTCTCCAGATATCTTATCTGCCCTTTCAAAATTGCTTTGCCTTAAATTTCTGGTTGGCAACCCGTTTGAGATATTTAACGATGCCACATTGACAGGTGTTCCAATCTCATGGTATTTCTTCATAAGTGGAGACTCTGTAGCAGATTTAAATATCTCATCATAGACCTTGTTGTATTCTGTCCTATCAACAACCGGTAAAGACCGCTTACCAGAGACTACTACTGCTTTTAGGTTTTTACTCCCAAATACTGCCCCTAACCCTAATCTACCAAAATGCCTATATGTCTCTGTAGCAACGCAGGCAAAAGGTATGAGCTTTTCTCCAGCATGACCAATCCTAATTATTGTCCTAAAACCAGTTGAAGGCTCATTTTCTCTTATAAAATGTCCTGCACTAATGCTACTTTTATTACCCCAAAGTGTAGTGGCATCCCTAAAATAGACCTTCCCATCATGGACCGCTATATAGCATGGCCTATCACTCTTACCCTTAATTACAATAGCCCCATATCCTGCCATCCTTATTGCAATAGCACTTCTTCCCCCTGCATGACTCTCGCCAAGATTCCCTGTGTGAGGAGACTTAAACATCGCCACAGTCTTAGATGCCAAAGGGAAAAGGCCATTTAGTGGCCCTATTGTAAAGATAATAGGGTTTTGAGGGTCAAAGGGATCTATACCTTGAGGGCATTCCTCCTTTAGCAATTGTATGCCCACACCTGCCCCGCCAATATACCTCTCAAAGAGTTCAGGTCTATCCTGTTTATGAAACCTTTTGTTGGTTAGGTCTATATATAAAACCCTTGAAGATTTTCTATCCAATATCATCTTTTACCTCTTGTTTTTTTAGCCTTGCTCCTGTAAGTTCAATAACACCATAAGGACAATACCTCGCACAGTAGCCACAATACCTGCATATTAATGGTTTATTGTTATCATCATCCCAAAAAACAGCCTTTACTATGCATGCCTTTACACAGTTACCACAGCCAATGCATCTTGATTTGTTTAGAGTCACACCGCCTTCTTTCCTAACGTTCAAGGCATCTTCTGGACACACCCTTGCACATGGGGGATCATCACAGGCTATACATGTAACTACCATAAAGCCCCGTTCCATCCCACCAGCAGACCTGACCTTGATACATGTCTTTGAAAGCCCT
>JBDNDH010000086.1:0-5994 GCA_046719235.1 Thermodesulfovibrionales bacterium | reverse complement strand
TCCCATGTATTCCACCCTGTTCATTTATGTGGTCAAGATATGCCTTTGAACCCCTGTATAATTCAATACCCAATCCACCGGTCGGCCCTTTAAAGGCAGCAGACATGCCGAGGACTATGTCATCATTATTCTTTTCAGTGTTTGGATAGGCTAATGAATGGGTAAGTGTTACAAAAATTACTACAAGAGTTATTAAAACTGAACCTGACATCTCTTAACCCCATTGCCTTCATCTACTAATGAGAGTAGTGTCTTATTGTTTCGTCTGCACCAGTTTTTCACATCATTTTCAAAGGTCAAACAATCAGCCACAACCTCTAAGATATCTCCCTTTTTCATCTTGAGAGCCTTGATGGTCATCTGTATTGTTGGCTGTGGACACTTTAAGCCTCTGCAATCAAGGGTTATTACTGCCAATTTACATCCTCCTTCTGTGTATCTATTAAACCTTGTATCTCAGACATTATCTGTTTGTATGTAAAGCCTTCAAGATCAATCGCCTTTGAAGGACATGACACAACACATATCCCACATCCCTCACATAAGGCATCTGTTATATCTACAGTATGCCCTTGCTTTATCTCTATGGCGTTGTAAGGACACTGTGCCATGCAAATTCCACATTTTGTGCATTTATTATAATCAAATTTAGCAAAATGTAAAGATTTTTTTACCTTATCTCCGTCTTTAAGGGAGACTGTCAGATTTGATACCTGTGCAAGGGCGTCGGTCTTTGTCTCATCAAAAGACATTGGTTCTTTGACAGATCCTGTTAAAATGAAACCCCTGTTATCCCCTTGAAATACATTACCCTGAAGGATAGCAGGACAGAGTATAACCATGTCAGATGGTATCGTATCGCCCGAGAATTTAACTAAGAGTCGGTTATCTTGTCTCTCTATCTCGATATCTTTGATTGACCCGTATCTCAAGAGTTGCACCTTTTGGTCATCTCTTGCCTGCAAATAAAGATTATTTGCTCTTATACCGGGTAAAACCAATTCTTTAATCAAATGAGTGATAATCACATTAGGCATCTTCTGTCTAATCAGTCTGTTAAACTTGAATGCATACTGGCAACATATTTTACTGCAATGGTTATAAAAATCATCGTCGAGGCTTCCTACACAGTGAATGATACATACATTATTTGGCTCTCTGCCTTCCTTGGTTATTATCTTTCCCTTTGTATGCCCCTCTGGGTGAACCAAGTCTTCAAACTCTGAAGATGTATAGACATTCGTCAAGACACCATAGCCAAGTTTTGTAAGCCCCATACAGTCAAAGAGGTTAAAACCCGTTGCCCAGAAAATAGCCCCTACCTTTACATCAATCTCTTTTTTAATAGCGTCAAGGTCAATAGTGTCAGTTACCGGACATGCCTCAATACAGGCATGGCAGTCTTCACCCCTTAACCTTCTGCATCTGCTTTCATCAATATTTGCGATGGTAGGCAGTCTCCTCGGATTGATCTCTATACAAC
The DNA here is from genome assembly GCA_046719235.1 of Thermodesulfovibrionales bacterium. GTDB lineage: Bacteria > Nitrospirota > Thermodesulfovibrionia > Thermodesulfovibrionales > Dissulfurispiraceae > DUZI01. The sequence goes on along the minus strand of JBDNDH010000086.1, from coordinate 4,511 downwards.
CCTCTTGACACACCTCTACACATGCAAAACAACCGATACATCTCTTGGGGTTTATATAGTTTGGGCCTTGGAGTATCTTGACAAATAGATTTCCAAAACCTCCTCTGATATCAAAGACCTCTGAATTTGTGATTAGTTCAATCTTCTGGTCGTTTAAGACCTCATCAATCACTGGATGGATTATACAGGGGGCACATTCAAGATTTGGGAAAAGTGTCTCATAAGCAGATATGCGGCCACCAAGAAACCTTTCCTTTTCAATAAGATAAACCTTCTTGCCCATCTTTGAAAGGGTTATAGATGCAGTAAGCCCTGCAATGCCTCCACCTACAACCATAATATCAGTGCAAACAGGTATCTCCCTTTCTTGTAAGGGAACCTGATGTCTTAATCTGTATAGGGCACCCATAAATAGTGTGTATATCTTGTTTAGAGCCTGTGTTTTATCAGGTGTGACCCATATGACCTGCTCTCTGATATTAACAAAATTTACCATGTAAGGGCTTATACCAGCATCCTTGAAGACATCCAGAAGGTATTGCCCTTTTAGGGTTGGCGTGCAGCCCAATATAATCAGACCATCTACATGGTATTTCTTGATATGCTCAATAAGGTGGCCTCTACCTTCTTCTGCACATGCTAAATCTATAATCTCAAACCACAATACATCTTCTTTTTTCAAAATACTTTTTTTAAGTCTGTCGATGTCTATGTGTTCTGAGATCTGCCCACCACAAGTGCAAAACAAAACACCGATTTTCATATATTATCTATATAGTATGATCCTTCGACCTTATGAATGTTTCACATTACTTGACCTCTTGACTCTTCATTTTTATAAACTGTGCAGATTGTTCACCAGCAATACGACCAAATGTGATAGTTTCAGAGATAGAATTTCCACCCAAGCGATTAGCGCCGTGCAGACCGCCAGTAACCTCGCCAGCGGCATAGAGTCCAAGGATAGGTTTGCCCTTTTTATCTATTACACGGGTTTGTGTATCAATCTTTACCCCACCCATAGTGTAATGTATGCCTGGCATCACTTCTATAGAATAAAATTTTGCGGTCTTGATAGCCCTTGGCATATCAGGTCTCTTAAATTCTTCATCCTTCTTTTCTTCTACCGCCTTGTTATAAGTTGCGATAGTCTTTTCAAGGTTTTCTGATGGGATATTTAGCCTATCTGCCAGTTCCTTTAAGGTGTTGCCCTCAACAACAAGATTAAGATGGAAGTATCCCTCAATCTGTTTTAGACTCTTTCTAATCCCCTCATCAAAGACCAAAAATGCAGTCTTACCCTTCTGCTTTAGTATTGCCGCTGAGCATGCGTCCCTTGTAGTTATCTCATTTACAAAACGGTTGCCTTCCCTATTGATCAACACAGCACCATTACCCCTAACCGCCTCAGTTATTAGAATTCTACTGCCTACCGCAACGGTCGGATGTATCTGAATCTCTTTCATATCCACGAGATTAGCACCAGCCTTTTCCCCCAGATCCATGCCGTCTCCTGTTGCACCCGGTTGATTTGATGTAGTCATACCCTTAAAGGCTGGTTGATAATAGGCAACCATATCTGGATTTGCTGAAAAACCTCCAGCCGCCAATACAACTGCCTTGGCATCTATCCTGTATAACTTGCTGTACTTCCCTTCTACTAATACCCCTGTAACCCTACCCTTTTTGTCCTGAAGTATCTTTACCACCCTACTGTTTATACGAATGTCTATATTTCTCTTGTTTGAGTTTTCCTTTAATACATGTGTGATGTGTTCACCAACAGCAGCACCGCCTTTTGGTCTATGGCTACGATTTAGGCTTGCCCCCCCTAATCTACCCACGTCACTCAGGTCTGCACCCAATCCACTGAGCCATTCAACAGACTGAGCAGAGTTGTAGGCGAGTATCTTGACAAGGGCTGGGTCGTTTTGCCCTTTGCCACCCTTCATGGTATCTTCAAACATGAGTTCTGGGGAATCATTTATCCCTTTTTCCTTCTGAATACGGGTTCCAGCTGCATTCATACCACCAGCTGCAAGTTGACTGTTACCACCGGTGATGGGCATCTTTTCGAGCACTATCACCTTTGCACCCTTGTCATGTGCAGTGATCGCTGCTGTTAGCCCTGCTGCACCACTGCCAACAATGACGATATCTGTCTTTTCGACCCTTATGCCTTTTGGAATCTTTTGTATTTCAGGCATTTTGATAGGTGGTATGGGAGCAGATACAACACCTGCTGGTATCTTGACATCAAAATTGTGACAACTCAGACAGTATGTTGAAGATGCAACATGACCATGATGACATGCAGTGCAGTTTATATCCCCAAGATGAGACTTGTGGGGATTGATATACCCCTTTGCCTTTTTTGAAAGTGCTGAAAGATTACCATGACATGAGACACACTGTTTGTTTAGGACTGTCTCATTATCATCTATCTTGATCTTTTTATCCTTTTCAACATGACAGGCAGCACAATCCATCCCCTTCATTTTGTGCATATCTGCAAGTGTAGGAGAGACTCCTGATCTGGTAGGTTCTGCAGAAAATACATATGCACTACTAAAGATCACACACAAAAAGGCTACAATAACACACACAAGTCTCCTATTCATCTTTGCTTCCTCCTTCTTCTTTATTTCTTAGAAAATCTAAGCATTTTAAAATATCATCTGGTAGAGGTGACTTGAACTCTAACCTTTTACCTGTTATCGGATGGTCAAAACCCAAAAAAGCGGCGTGTAACATCTGTCTGTCTATCTTGAATACCTCTTTTCCTACAATTATCTGGGTTTTCTTACCGTATGTCCTATCCCCTAAAACCGGATGCCCGATTGCAGACATATGAACCCTTATCTGATGGGTTCTACCAGTGCCTAATTTTATACCCAAATATGTAGCACTTGCAAATCTCTCAATAACATTCCATTGTGTGATTGCCACCTTACCCTTCCTTGTCTTAATAGACATCTTCTTTCTATCTTGCTCAGACCTCCCGATGTGAAAAGAGATAGAGCCAAACTCCCTCGTAACCCTCCCAGAAACAATACATCTATACTGCCTTTCAATCTGTCTATTTCTAAAGATATCAACAAGCCTGTAATATGCAATGTCATCAAGGGCAACTACCATAACCCCAGAGGTATCCTTATCAAGTCTGTGAACAATGCCTGGTCTTAAGGGAAGTCCAGCATTTGCAACCTTTTTGCAGTGGTAGTATATGGCATTAATGAGTGTTCCGCTATTATGTCCTATAGATGGATATACGACCATCCCTGAGGGTTTATCAACCACTACGATATAGTCATCTCTATAAAATATATTGATGTGAATTGGTTCAGGCTCTAATGTAGTCTCTTTTATTGTCTCTTCAATAATAGTAATCTCATCGCCTATTTTAGGCTTATAATTACTGGATACAGGTGAGTTGTTTACCTTGATCCTATGCGCCTCAATCATTTTTTGTATAGACGATCTTGTCTTTGCGGTCTTTTGTGCGAGGTATATATCTAATCTCTTAGGGTAATCTTCGGGGATTACGATGATTTTTTGGGTGTATGTCTCTTGTGACACTTATGAATGATTACTTATGTCTCTTTGTTTGAGATTCGAAAAGCCTCTTTACTTCATCCATAAACTCGTTTATATCTTTAAACTGTCTATAGACTGATGCAAATCTAACGTAGGCAACCTTATCGGTTTCACGGAGATGCCTCATGACCTCCTCCCCAATCCATGAACTCTCAACTTCTTTTTTGCCAAGATCTATCATCTTGTTCTCAATAGACTTTCTAATACCCTCAAGAACATCAAACGTTATTGGTCTCTTCTCGCAGGCCTTTTTGAGACCAACCATAATCTTGTTTCGGTCATATGGTTGTCTCGTTCCGTCTTTCTTGATAATCAATGGATAAGGGTCTTCTACCCTCTCATACGAGGTGAATCGCTCTTTACACTTAAGACACAATCTCCTGCGTCTTATAACATCACATTCCTTAGTTGCTCTTGAATCGATAACCTTATCAGATGTGTTTCCACAAAAGGGACACTTCATCTATGTATAGATTGGGAATTTCTCACACATCTGCTTGGACCTGGCTCTGATGGATTCAAGTGTTGATTCTGATGTCCTATTCTTGATTACATCAGTAATCATCTCTGATATCTCCTCCATCTCTTTTGTGCCAAATCCCCTTGTGGTCACAGATGGAGTGCCTAACCTTATGCCGCTTGTAATAGTTGGTGGTTTTTGGTCATACGGTATGGCATTTTTGTTAACAGTGATCCCTGCCTTATCAAGTAAGGTCTCCGCCTCACTACCTGTCACCCCTAAATTTGTTAAATCCACAAGCATAAGGTGATTGTCAGTCCCACCTGATACAATGTTAAAACCCCTCTTAGCCAGGTTATCAGAGAGTGTTTTTGCATTAGAGACCACATTCTTTTGATACTGCTTGAATTCAGGCTTGAGCGCCTCTTGAAATGCCACTGGTGGCTCAGCGCCA
>JBDNDH010000085.1:0-6061 GCA_046719235.1 Thermodesulfovibrionales bacterium | reverse complement strand
CGCGCTGTGGAGGCACATCTCCACACTGGAGGGCTTAGATATTATTGGCTTTTATGATGGTCAGGTGGATAAAGGTCTCTGTCCTGTCAGGTTACTACAGCAACAGGGTGATGACCTTGGGGAGAGGCTTGTAAATGGCTTTGAAAGACTTTTTAATGAAGGTTTTAAAAGGGTCTGCATAATCGGCTCAGACTCTCCCACTCTACCTACAAAATACATTTACAATGCCTTTAAGATGCTTGACATGGTAGATCTGGTCATCGGTCCAACTATTGATGGTGGATATTATCTAATTGGATTAAACAATCCCATCCCACAATTATTTAAAGACATCTCCTGGGGAAGCGATAAGGTGTTTCATCAGACCATGCAAATCGCCCATGCACTGAGACTCACCTACCACATCCTGCCCAAGTGGTATGATATTGATGACGTTTTTGGGTTAGAGAAAATGGTTAAAGGAAGACTCTTTGAGTGATAGGAGATTATTGGAGGTAAATTAGGCAAATCTTTTTTCATTGCCAGATCTTGCATCACAAGTTTCTTCTTCTGAGGTCTTCTTCAGAGAGACCAAAGTAGTGCCCTATTTCATGTAGGAGGGTAGCCCTGATTTCCTTGATTATGTCAGACTCACTCTTACAAATTGATTCAATATTTCTCTGATAGAGATAGATTGTATCTGGATAAGGTGAAGGGATGGCAAAAAAGGAGTTTTGATTTTCATATGTTTGCCCGACGAAAAGCCCTAAAAGGTCGTATTTTCCACCCATAATATTCTCTTCAACTTCATCTCCAGGATAGTCTTTTACCACAATAGCAATGTTTTTAAATCTCTTATGGAATCTGTGAGGGATGCTCTCAAAGGCTTTCTCTGCGAGTTCTATAAAGTGTTCTCTGCTTATCTTGTAAGACATATTTTGCTGTTTATCCTCTTAATTAGCAGATGGTCTTATCTTATATCTTACCATCTAAGGATATCTTTTGGGTCGATTCAAAAAACTTTAGTTTTTTGTGAAAAAGCAGTATTGTGATGAGATTCATCAATCTTGTTTTTTTAAGTTTTACAGAAAATATGATAAAATTAGTGCTGTGAATAAGATTCTGTCAGATAGAAAGATAGGGGTCTTTTATGGTGGGAACTCTGCAGAAAGGGAGGTATCATTACGCAGTGGCAAGGCGGTATTTGATGCCCTTGTTGAGAAGGGATATTCCCCTGTGCTTATTGATGTAGCAGGAGACACTATATGCTCTAATTTAAAGGAAAACGATATAGATCTGGTATTTATTGCCTTACATGGCGGTTTTGGAGAAAATGGTGCAATTCAGGGATTTTTGGAGGTGCTAAACATACCATATACAGGATCTGGCAGGCTTGCATCTGCATTGGCAATGGACAAGGAAAGGTCAAAGGTATGTTTTAGGTCCTCTGGACTAAATGTATCCGAATGTGTGGTGTTTGATAGGTCTGAAATTCAAGAAAAGAATATCCAAGGCACGATTACGAATATGGTATCTTTTGACTTCCCATGGGTCGTAAAGCCAGTATCTGAAGGCTCAAGTATTGGTGTAAGCATAGTTCACAATGTGTCTGATATAGAGACTGCAATGACTAAAGCCTTTGGTTATGACAACAGGGTGATGATTGAGAGATACATTAAGGGTAAGGAGATTCAGATTGGAATACTTGGTAAAAAGATACTTGGCGGGGTTGAGGTAAGGCCTTCTTCAGAATTTTACGATTACAAAGCAAAATACACAGCAGGTATGACCCAATACATACTGCCACCAGAAGTCTCTGAAAAACATTACGATGCTCTGAAACAATCTGCCCTCAAAGCACATCTTTCCTTAGGGTGTAGTGGTGCCACAAGGGTTGACTTGATACTAACAGACGATGGCGTGCCTTATGTTTTAGAGGTCAATACTATTCCAGGTATGACTGCTACCAGTCTTTTGCCAAAGATTGCTAAATTAGCAGGATATTCCTTTGCGGATCTGGTAGAGTTGATCCTTATAGATGCCATCCAACCTTCCTTTTTTGATTAATGACCACAAAGTCTTTTCGACAAGCAAGGGATAGAGAGAGAAAAAAGAGGTTTTTGATTATATCTCTTGGTGTTTTGCTCTTTACAGTATTTTTGTTTGGTGGACTCTATTTTTCTATAACAAGGTTTTTAAAGGTTACAGATATCTACGTCTACGGAAACCAGAAGGTAAAGTATGAGGATGTCATCTCTGCAATAAAGATTCAAAAAGGACATAGACTGTTTGATACGGATCTAAAAACAATACATAAAAGGTTAATGTCTAATAGGTGGATCAAGGAGGCTGTCATAAAAAAGGAACTAAGTGGGGGCATTCACATAAAGATAAAAGAGGCTCAGGCACTGGCTCTCCTTAGATTAAACGATAGGACTTATCTTGTGGATAAAGATGGCGTTATGCTTGAGGATATAGGAGATCCAACTGCCATGTTTTTGCCCTTATTGATAGACATTAACCCAAAGGAAAACTATCAAGCCTATAAAGAGGCACTATCTTTTGCAGATTTTTTGAAAAACAACACATCATACATATCGAAGGGTAAAATAGAGATATTTGGCAAAAAACCAGAAGATATAACATTGAAGATTGAAGGTATCCAGATAAAGATAGGAAGTGGGGATTATGAGAAAAAGATATCCCGCCTTGATTTTGTCAGACAGGAGATACAAAAGAGAAATCTTCATGTGGATGTCATTGATGTGAGATTTAAGGATAGGGTTGTGGTAAGGACTAATAAGGAGAATAATGATAAGGTTATCCTTGAGAAAGAAAAAGCGAGATGATTTTGTCCTCGCAATTGATATTGGTTCTTATAAAACATGTGCAGTCTTGGCAAGGTTAACAGATGATGGGTATGAGATAGTCAATTTCTCACAATGTATCTCAAAGGGGATTAAAAAAGGCAACTTAATAGATAAAGAGGCGGTATTAAGTTCTATAAATACCCTCATTCAAGGGTTTCACATAAATGAGGATACAGGAATAATATTATCAGTTCCTTCAATCTATACAGCCCCTCTCACAAAGGATATCTCAATCCCCATCAAAAAGCAACAGGTCTCAGGAGGGCATATATCAAGATTAATGGAGACCGCATTTAACAGTGAGACGAATATCGATAGGGAGATTATTCATGTTATCCCAATTTTCTTTTACGTTGATGAAGATAGCCCCGTTAAAAATCCATTGAACCTGAAAGGTGACATCTTGGGTATGAAGGCATTCATGATTGTTGCTGAGGCACATAAGGGGTTTGACAAACTCAAATACGTCTGTGAGCGGTCTGGCATGGCAGTCACCTTTTTTATCCTATCTCTTATATCTTCATCTGTATCAACTCTAACGAACGAAGAAAAGGATAGGGGAGCATTACTTTTAGATATAGGAGGCGGTAAGACCGAGATTGGTATCTTTAAAGAAGGGCGTTTAAGATTTTTTTCTTCACTGCCTATTGGTGGAAATCACTTTACCAATGACCTTTCAATTGGTCTTGGGCTACCGTTTAACGAATGTGAGAGGATAAAAAAGATATACAGTGAGGTCTATCTTTCTCCTCAGCAGGAGTCTTTGATTGAGGCGTTGTCTTATGATGGGAGGATTAAGACCGTCACTTCAAGTGAGGTATTTTCAATTATAAACCCAAGGGCTGAGGAGTTGTTCTTGATAATTAAAAGAGAGATCCAAAAAAACTTTTTAGATGAACCCTTGCTTTGTGTAGTACTTACTGGAGGTTGTGCAAACATGTCTGGGATCTGCTCTTTGGCTCAAGAGATCTTTGATATCCCTGTAAGAATAGGGACGCCATCTATGCTATTGGGTGAAAAAAAAGGGATAGTGAGCGGGTTGCCAGAAGATTTTTCTGAATTGGTTAAACCGGAGTTTTCAAGTGTGTTGGGAACAGCAGTATTTGGACTTCAGTTATTGACAGACGGACATTTCAAGAACAAGAAATTCAGGATGCAATGGCTTAAGAATATTTTTAATTAAACTTGCTTAAAAATCTTGCTAAAATAGACGATATAGTTATAAATTCAATATCAAAGTATTTCAAGGGGGTAAGATATGGACATAGAGATCTTAGATGTGCCACAGCCTCACACTAAGATAAAGGTCATAGGTGTTGGTGGCGGTGGGTGTAATGCCATCAACAACATGGCTTTGGCTAATATATATGGGGTTGAATTAATAGCAGTAAATACAGACAAACAGGCACTTGAGAGGTCAAAGGCTCACATTAAGATACCGATTGGTGAGCAGACGACAAGGGGATTGGGTGCTGGTGCAGATCCTGCTATCGGAAGGCAAGCGGCATTAGAGGACAGAGATGCATTGGTATCATGCCTTGAGGGTGCAGATATGGTCTTTTTGACTGCAGGTATGGGTGGTGGCACAGGTACTGGTGCGGTGCCAGTGATAGCATCCCTTGCAAAAGAGATGGGAATTCTTACCGTAAGTGTTGTAACAAGACCATTTAGCTACGAAGGAAGGAGAAGGAATCTTAATGCAGAGGAGGGCATTAAGGAGCTTAAGAAATATTCAGATACATATATCATAATTCCAAACGACAGGATTAAACAGATAGTGCCAGCCAAGACCCCATTAACAAAGGCATTCTCTATTGCTGATGATGTATTGCGGCAGTCTATTCAAGGGATATCAGATATTATTCTTGTACCAGGTCACATGAATGTTGACTTTGCAGATGTCAAGACTGTAATGGCAAACTCCGGGAAGGCGATAATAGGTATGGGTGTTGCTACTGGTGAAAATGCGGCAATAGAGGCCGCAAGGTTTGCCATATCAAATCAACTCCTTGATAATTCTTCTATAAAGGATGCTAAAGGCATTCTGCTCAATATCACTGGTGGTCCGGAATTCTCTATTGATTCTTTTGATGAGGTCAATAATCTCATCTATTCAGAGGCACATGAAGATGCAAATATCATTATTGGCTATGTCGTCAATCAAGAAATAGATGACAAGGTGATGGTAACGGTTATAGCAACAGGCATAGAGCCTGTGCCTGAACTGCTGGAGGTCAAAGGGGCAGGACCTTTTAGATTACCACAAAAGCACAATGTAGGGCTCACACCATCTGTTATTGATATTGATAAGAAAAACAGGGTATTGTCAAAGTCTGTAAGAATTGGACATGTTTTATATAGAGAATCCCATTCAGATGTTACCATGGCAAGGGATACAGAAGACAGTAAACAGGACGTCACAATGAAGGATGTGGATGATCTTGGGGATCCCTTTATTGATGAAGATACCTTCGACATCCCTACATTCAAGAGAAGGCAAAAGGGATAACATGCCTATTGTTAGATTAAAACAGCCTAAAAGGAGTTTAAAATGAGGATAGCAACAGTCGAGCGTAAGACAAATGAAACAGATATCTTTGTAGAATTCAATCTTGATGGCAAAGGTCAGGCGGATATTTTGACAACAATACCATTTTTTGACCATATGCTTGATTTATTTACCTTCCATGGTATGTTTGATCTAAAGATTATTGCAAAGGGAGACATTGAGATAGACTACCATCACCTCATGGAAGATATGGGCATAGTAATGGGAGACGCTCTAAGGAAGGCGCTTGCTGACAAAAAAGGTATAAAAAGGTATGGTTTTTTTATACTGCCTATGGATGAAAGTCTTGCACAGGTGGTAATAGATCTGAGCGGAAGACCTTACTTGGTCTATAAGGTAGAGCCACCGAGGGGTTCTGTCAGGGGTATAGAGGTGTCTCTCTTTGAGGAGTTTTTCAGGGCTTTCAGTAACCATGCAATGATGAACCTGCACATCACAGTATTTTATGGGAGGGATTTGCACCATATCTTTGAGGCAATCTTCAAGGCCTTCGGAAGGGCATTAAGGGAGGCTGTTTCTATAGATACACAGAGAAAGGGCACGCCTACAACCAAAGGCAGATTGTAAGAAGATGCCAGAGACTGCATTAAAGGTGCTACTGATCAGGCATACACCAGAGCCAGAGGCAAAGGACAGGCGCCCG
>JBDNDH010000084.1:0-6068 GCA_046719235.1 Thermodesulfovibrionales bacterium | reverse complement strand
TCCTGAGGGTGTGATGTTTGCTATACTTATTATGAACTGTTTTGCCCCACTCATTGACCGTGGTTTTAAGACGAAGATATTTGGGCAGGTCAAAAAATGACATCTAAGGACATAATCAAGATTACACTTAATCTCGTAGTGGTATATCTCATTGGTGGGCTCTTATTGGCTGGTGTATATGCAAAGACATCACCAATCATGTATAAGAACGCAATAGTTGAAAAGGAAAAGGCTCTTAAGAAACTCCTACCCGATGCCGATAAGATAGAGAAGTTGGGCGACTGGAAGATACATGATAAACCTGCAGAGTATTTCATTGCCAAAAAAGGCGAAAAGCCAATTGGATATATAATCCAATCTTTTGGTAAAGGCTATTCAAGTTATATAAATGTCTTGGTTGCATTAGATACCGAGCTAAGAATAATGAAGATTGAGGTTCTATCACATGCCGAGACACCAGGATTAGGTGACGAGATTGAGACCCCAGAGTTTAAAAAACAGTTTATTGGTAAGGGGCTTGAACAGATAAAGCTCGTAAAAACCGAGACTAAGGATAATATACAGGCTATCACAGGTGTCACTATATCAAGTAGGGCTGTGACCGACGATGCGGTAAGAAACGCAATTGCCTTTTTATCCACAGCTCTCAAGGGAGGTGGATAGACATATGTCCCAACACGAGAGCATATCCTATAAAGACCTGATTTTAAATGGTATAGTTAAAGAAAATACGATCTTCAAGCTTGCGCTCAGCCTCTGTCCTGCCATAGCGGTTACGAGCAGTTTGAGAAACGGTGTCTTGATGGGTATAGCAGTCTTGTTCGTTCAGGTCATGGTCAATATAACGATATCCTTGATGAGAAACTTCATACACCAAAGGATAAGACTCCCCATTTTTATGCTTGTTATATCTGGATGGGTAACTGTCACAGATATGACTATGGCTGCATTTGCGCCAGATGCATATAAACAGATGGGCTTGTATATACAATTGATAGTAGCATTTGCATCAATACTTGCAAGGGCAGAGATGTTTGCAAGTAAAAACAACGTTATGCCTTCAATGTTTGACGGTATCGGAATGGGGCTTGGCTTTCTTTTTGCTCTAACTATTATCAGCTTTTTCCGTGAGTTGATAGGGAAAGGTACGCTTTGGGGTATGACTATAATTGAAGCAAAGCCTTTGTTAATAATGGTATTACCTGCAGGGGGCTTCTTTGCAGTTGGTATCTTAATGGGTTTGTTCAATTGGATTGACAAGAGATACCTTACACGAGCCACAGGCAGTCATCACTGATTTAGAAGAGGTTTCTTATGAGTTCAGACTTTGTAAGACTTTTTGAATTGATCGTATCTGCATCAATAATAAACAATTTCGTTTTTACGAGATTTTTAGGGCTTTGTATCTTTTTTGGTGTTTCAAAGAAGATGGAGACTGCTGTAGGCATGAGCATTACCTTTACATCAGTTATGATGATAAGTGCTGGTATAAGTTGGTTTGTATATAATTATCTCATGATCCCGTTTGATATAACATTCCTGAAGATAATAATCTTCATTGGTGTAGTTGCAACATTTGTTCAGGCATCCGATACGATTATGAGAAAGGTTGCCCCAGATCTATACTACAAACTTGGCATCTACCTTGCTCTCATCTCAACTAACTGTATAATACTGGCTGTGCCACTTATAAATGCTGGAGAAAAATATTCTTTTCTTGAAAGCATAGCCTTTGGTCTTGGCTCTGGGATAGGCTTTGCACTTGCGCTTATAATCATGGCAAGCATACGAGAACGGTTAGAACTTGCTGATGTCCCTGAGCCGTTTAGGGGATTGCCAATAGCCTTTATAGTAACAGGGCTTATTGCCCTTGCTTTTACCGGTTTTTCGGGTTTGATCACTATTTAAGGGATGAAGAATGTTTGAATCGTTATCTGATCTTATTTCTGTATTAATTAATTTTGTGAAGGCAACGCACTTCTTGGTGCCTCAGGTGGGTGTAGGTGGTGGCATTGAGGCAAAGGAGTATGTTGATCTACCTTCTGTGATAAAATTTACCCTTATCTTTCTGGCTGGCATAGGTGTCGTGTTTGGTTTTGGACTTGCTATGGCCGCAAAGAGGTTTTCTGTAAAGATAGACCCACGAGTTGAACAGGTCAAGGATTTGCTTGCTCATGCACATTGTGGTGCATGTGGATATGCAGGTTGTGAACAGTATGCTGAAGCTGTTGTAAAGAATCCTGACGTTCCGCCAAATCTTTGTGTTCCAGCAGGTTCACGCGCAGCAGAGAAGATAGCGATGATTACGGGTAAGAAGGCGGAATTCAAAGAACGAGAGTTTGCAAGGGTTTTTTGTCAGGGTGCAATAGACAACTCTGCTAAGAGATTCAAATATGAGGGGATACTTGATTGTAGGGCGGTTGTCCTGGCTGGAGGCGGAGACAAGGCATGTGCCTATGGTTGTCTTGGTTATGGGACCTGTCAGAGGGTGTGTCCTTTTGGTGCAATCAGTATGTCAGACAGAGGGCTTCCCATAATTGATGAACAGAAATGCACAGGGTGTAGGAAGTGTGAATCTGCCTGCCCAAAGAAGGTTATTGAGGTATTACCATCGTCAAAGGCTGTTGTTGTAGCCTGCCACAGCAAAGACAAGGGTGTGGATACCAGAAAATATTGCTCTCAGGGTTGTATTGCCTGTGGAATTTGTGTTAAGGTATGTCCCTATGAGGCGGTAAAGATTGAAAAAAATCTTGCAAGGATTGATATTAACAAATGCAAGGTATGCGGTCTTTGCGTAACAAAGTGTCCTACAAAGGCGATTGTTGACTACATTCCGGTCAGAACTAAGGCGTTTATAACTGAAAGGTGTATAGGTTGTCAATCTTGTAAAAAGATATGCCCAGTGGGTGCCTCTATTGGTGAGCACAAAAAAAGGCATGTAATAGATCAGGATAAATGTATAGGCTGTGGTATTTGCGCTGCAAAGTGTCCGGTTCAGGCAATTGAAGGGACATTCAACTGGGAAGTAGTTTTTTCGGAGGCACAAAAGAAAAAGATGAAGTCGGCTGCTTAAAAAAATCATTAAGGGGTGATGCTATGGTGAAGATGTCTGCTTGTTTTTTAATCATAGGGTGTTGGTTATTATTATTTCAGGTAGGCTCAACTTATGGTGATGAGATTAAAGAACAGGTGATATCAGTGGCATCTGCCAAGGAGACAGACATCACCTCAGGTTACAAGCAGCATGATAGTGATATCCACGCATCCCAAGCAATAAACTGGTTTTTCAATCCAGAAGATCCTTTCATCAAGATAGACGCCAAGAAAGAGAATGACAATTTAGTGGAAAACCAAAATATCTTGGATCAAAAAAGACCATCAGATAGTGATCATACAAACCCTCCTCTTGGGATCAACTTCACAAAAAATGAGACAGCAAAAAGGGCAATAGATAAAAACATCTCATTCTTTTCGGAGAGGTTAAGACACAGGTTTTCAGTATGGTTAGAGAGGTCCGCAAAATACCTTGAGATAATGAAAGATATCCTTATAGAACGAGGACTCCCTGAAGAACTTGTCTTTTTACCTATAATAGAAAGTGGCTTCAACATGAACGCATACTCAAGGGCTAGTGCTGTTGGTCCTTGGCAGTTTATTGCTGGGACTGCAAAGAGATATGGTTTGACGATTGATTGGTGGAGAGATGAGAGGAAAGACCCTGTAAAGTCAACAGAGGCAGCTGCAAGCTACCTAAAAGATCTTTACAAGATGTTTGGTGCATGGCATCTTGCCCTTGCAGCATACAATGCTGGTGAAGGCAGGATAATGAAGGCACTAAAAAGAACAGGAAGTGATGATTATTGGGATCTACTTAGAACAAGACAGATACACAATGAAACAAAGGAATATGTCCCACGCTATATTGCTGCTGCAAAGATTGCCCGCACGCCAGATAATTATGGATTTGAAAATCTTGAATATCATGCACCACTTGAGTTTGATGAAGTAGTAATTACTGAGCCTTTGGATATTGATGTAATTGCATTGGCAGCTGAGACCACACCACAGACTATTAGGGAACTCAATCCTGAATTAAGAAGGTGGTGCACACCCCTTAATGTTAAAGAATACACCTTAAGGATTCCCTTAGGAAGTAAAGAACTCTTTTTTGAAAATCTTGATACTATACCAAAGGAACAGAGGATATCATTTGACTATTATACTGTCAAAAAAGGTGATACCATAAAAAAGGTGAGTGCTAATACTGGCTATCCGGTTCCAGTTATACTTGCACTCAACTCCTTACAAGGTATTGAGACCTTAACCCCTGGTGAAACATTGAAACTACCCCCAAGGGATAAGTTTACACTTGATCTTACAGATCTGCGTGAGAGGGGTAAATCTTTGGTTAAGAAGGCTGCATATAAAAAGTCTGATAAGAACAGCAGCAAAAAGGGTCAGCCAAAGAAGTCAAACATAAAGGCTAAGAAGACAGCAAAGAAAAACGCTTAGTGGGTCTTATTATTTTACAGATTTAATCACGCTGTCGCCGATACACTGAAAAGATATCTCTCTTGTGGTGAACCTTGTAGCCTGTCCGGTAAATACATTGATCCTTCTGAAAAATATATGAAGCCTGTCTTTTGTAATATTGTATGTTCCAACGATTGCCTCTGCAAAGGGGTATTCGTTGTTTTTTATCTCCGATGGGTCTCTGGTTAAGACTACAAGCCCCCTTTCATCTAATCTGAAATATCTCCCGAATTCGCCTTGAAAAATCTTGTTGCAACATACATTATTGAAACTACTTCTTGTCATCTCTGACATCAACATCCCTATCCTTTTGGGTGTGAGTGTCTTTATGTCCACAACATCGGTGATTATGATGGGCCCATTGATACATCTATCGTTGTCATAACAGATATCATGTGCGATGGAGTCAAAGACTGGCTGAAGATCTAATTTTGCAACCAAATCTGTTTGGAGTTTTTCAGATGTTGAAATATCTTTACATCGAAAAAGTGTAGTGGTCTCAACCATCTTCACACATGCAGTCAAAAAAAAACAAAAAGACATCAAAGACAAAAAGATTAACAGTCGGAATTTTTTATCCAATGGTGCTACCCGATCAGTCCTTTTTTGTTGGTTGTTCCGGACTTGTGCCGCTTATCTTCATTACCTGAGTAGCCTGACTACTAAAGAGTAGGCTCTCAATACCATTTATAGGGATTGCAATCTGCCCACTTGATTTTATGACGCCAGTTTCGATGTCTATTGCCCTTGCATTTACTATTATGCTGTCGTTTGTGAAGGAATAAGTCCCTGTTACTACACCACTGATATTGTATGAATCTCTTAATTTTTTGATGTCTCTGCTGATAGAAAACTCGCCTTCTTCATTTATAATTATATCCTTTGCTAACCTCACGTCAATCACGCTCCAACGTCTTACCTGAAGTTCGTGCATAAGGCTTTCTGATATCAACCTTCCGAGGTTTGAGGTTTCTTTCATCTTGTTAAGATTGGGAAATGAAGTGACAACCACTGGATTTTGTATGTATTTGATATCAATATTTCTCTCCAGTTGGTCTGCCAAGAATATTATAAGTGAATTTAGGTTCCCAGTGGCTGTTTTGCTATCTATTATCCTAATAGGAAGTCTCTCTTTTAATATCTGAGGAGTTGGACAAGGTTGGTTAGGTGTGCATGTGATAACTTGTTGAGCAAAGGTTGTAGAAACGACAAATATTGATATAATGACACACAAGATAAGACATCTCATCTTCATCGTATTGCCTCCTATTGACAAAATGCGGATATCTGCCCTGCGGGATCAATACCTGCAGGTAATATGCATTCTTTGTATTTTGCCCTGTAATCTACTGGAAAGTCTATTTGCTTAATCTTTGTATAAGAGTATAACTTATCTTCACATTTTGATAAATGCCATTGTGTGTCACAATAGACATAAGACTGAAATGCATCTGATTGGGTGATTTCTGAAGAATTCTGGTATCTTTGAGAATAATATGTAGAGCAACTTGATATAAATATGCCCAATACCAAAA
>JBDNDH010000083.1:0-6105 GCA_046719235.1 Thermodesulfovibrionales bacterium | reverse complement strand
TATAGATAAAATAGGTATGGTAACTGAACCAAAATTTGAAAGATAGATGAGGGAACCGAGGCTCTATCTCTCCTTTAGTTGTTCTTTTTTCTTGCATGTCATCCTCATGGTAGTTGTGTTTTTGATTATCAGTAAGACATCTGATATAAGGGTGCAAAAGACATACATAGTTTCACTCATATCTTTGCCAACAATCTCAACAGGCGAAAGTGAATCTCCGCCAACCACCACAGATACCACAAAAAAGGTTGAACCCCCACCGCAGACAAAGGCAAAAATTGATAAACAAGATACTAAAAGGGCGGATAAGCCATCAGTAGATAGAAACAAGATGGTGGAAGACAGGATAAGTGAGTTGAGGGCAAAAAAGAGGATTGAAGGGCTGGCATCATTGAGAAAAAACATAGACATTAGTGATTCTGAAAGGAATCAAAATACCAAAACTCAGGGATCATCTTTATCTAAGATTGGCGCTCAAGGGAGGGATGACTATTTATCAATGATCAGGACTATGATTATGCAGAAATGGGTATATCCTGATAGGATTGACAAAGACCTTGAGACAATCATTGCCATCAGGATCCAAAAGGATGGAAGGGTTTCAATAATAGGCATAGAAAAATCATCAGGTAACAGGCTCTTTGATAGATCTGCCCTTTCAGCAATTAGCAGTATTTCCTCTGTGCCAAGGCCGCCTGAAGGGATAGAAGAGGTTGGTATCAGGTTTAAACCGTGATTGTGGAGGGTTAAAAGGTTGGCATTTCGTATTATATTTAGAGATAGGTCGTTAATTACTCTGTTCACCTTATTATTTTTATTAACTGGTATCTGTGATCTAAATGCATCAAAGGTATACATTGATGTCAATGCCCCGAGTCTCAGACCACTCCCAATCGCGATACAAGATTTTACAAATGGAAGTGACATTACATCTATTGTAATCAAGGATCTTAACTTCACAGGGTTATTTCAGTGTATAAGCCCGGATGCACAGGTAGAGAAGAATGAACAGCCGTTTAATCCAAAGAGTTGGATACCATTAGGGGTTGCTCTCGTGGTGAAAGGGCATGTAAAGACACATGCAGACCAGATTGTACTGGGTATAAGGGTTTATGATGTCTCTGAGGGGAGAGAGGTTTTTATTAAAGAGTATTCTGCCTCAAAAAAACTCTTGAGACCTCTTGCACACTCGGTATCTAACGACATATACAAGATACTGACAGGACAGACAGGCATCTTTAGGACAAGGCTGGCTTTTGTTGTAGAACGCGCAGGTGTAAGGGAGATTTTTATCTCAGACTATGACGGGCAAAGGTCTTATTCTACAGGGATAAGGGCAGGTATCATACTCAAACCGAGATGGTCACCAAATGGAGGTTACTTGCTATATTCTGCTGAGAGAAATAGGGCATGGGATGTTTATCTCTTAAACCTTGATGACATGGCTGAAAGGCGGTTAACCTCGATCAAGGGGTTAAACATGGCTGGTAATCTTTTCCCTGATAACAATTCCTATCTGTTTTCAAACTCAAGAGATGGCAAGACCGATATCTATTTGGGCAATATACAGTCAGCCAAGTTTGAGAGACTGATTGCATCTCCATGGATAGATGTCTCTCCAAATATATCCCCTGATGGAAAGACCATAGTCTTTGTATCAAACCGCTCTGGGTCTCCTCAGATCTACTTGGCAAATAGAGACGGCACAAACATAAGAAGGTTGACATATGAAGGCTCTTACAACACATCACCCTCTTGGTCACCAATGGGAGACAAGATTGTATTTACAACTATGGTTCATGGCAGACAGCAGATAGCAGTGATAAAGACGGATGGCTCATCATACCAGATACTAACCCAAAGTGGTAATAATGAAGACCCTTCTTTTTCTCCTGATGGTAGACACATTGTCTTTAGTTCTGATAGAGAGGGTGGGTCATCAATATTTGTAATGACGGTAAACGGTGAAGGACAGATGAGGATATCACCACGTGGGTTTAGGGCATATTCACCATCTTGGTCGCCTTAAAATGAACTACCCAAAGACATGCAGTGTGGCTTTGAATAAGAATCAAAAAGGAGGATTTCATAAATGATAGTTGTTATGAAGATGTCCGCCACTAAAGAAGAGATGGATGCGGTGTGTAAAAGGGCCGAGGAACTGGGTTTTACACCACACATAATCTACGGAAAGGAGCGGAATGTGATAGGTCTTATCGGAATAATGGGTAATAGAGAAGAGGCATTTATGCTTGAGAACTATCCGGGTGTTGATAAGGTTGTCCCCATCTCTAAGCCGTATAAATTGGCAAGCAGGGAGGTAAAGTCAGACCCTTCAATAGTAGATGTAAAGGGTGTAAAGTTTGGGGGACGTGATATACCGGTGATTGCCGGACCATGTTCTATTGAGGGGGAAAGGCAGATTATAATGATTGCTGAGCAAGTAAAGGCAGCAGGTGCAAGTATCTTAAGAGGAGGTGCCTTTAAACCCCGCACAAGTCCATACTCATTTCAAGGTTTAGGGGAGGAAGGGCTTAAATATCTTGCTAAGGCTGGTGAGATTACAGGTCTTCCAGTGGTAACGGAGGTGGTCAATCCATTTGATGTTGATCTTGTGTATAAATATACAGACATGTTTCAGGTGGGGGCAAGGAATATCCAAAACTTTGCATTACTGACACAATTAGGGCAGGCAAAAAAGCCTGTGTTATTGAAGAGGGGAATGTCTACAACCATTGATGAGTTTCTTATGGCAACCGAATATATCCTATCTGAGGGGAATAGGGATGTAGTCCTGTGCGAAAGGGGTATAAGGACATTTGAGACATCTACAAGAAACACCCTTGATATAAGTGCCGTCCCAGTTGTAAAGGCAAAGTCTCACCTGCCAATCATCATCGATCCAAGCCATGCTGCAGGGCATTGGTCATATGTAGCGCCACTAAGTAAGGCTGCGGTAGCAGTTGGTGCAGACGGACTTATAATAGAGGTGCACCCAGATCCGGAAAAGGCGATGAGCGATGGGGCACAATCACTCAATCCTAAACAATTTATATCCCTTATGGGTGAATTAAAAGCCATAGCACTTGCCATCGGCAGGTATATGTGATAGGACATCAGGTTGTTAATTCTGGGAATCGATCCAGGAAGTTTCAGGTGTGGCTATGGTGTGATTGAAGTGAGATCTATCAATACCTACATCTACATCTCTTCTGGAAGGATAATTATGCAAAAGAACAAGTCACTTTCTGATAGGCTAAAAGAACTATTTAACACAATGAGGGATATAATACAGGACTACAAACCTGATAATATCGCCATTGAAAAGATGTTTTTTGCAAAGGGTATTAAATCAGCAATGAGCCTTGGACATACAAGGGGTGTAATCATAGCGGCGTCATCTCTTAGTGAAAAGCCTATATTTGAATATTCACCACTGGAGATCAAAAAGGCTGTGGTTGGATATGGAAAGGCTGACAAGAGACAGGTAAAAAAGATGGTAAAAGATATACTGATGATAAGGCATGATATATCCTACGATAGTGCTGATGCACTTGCCACTGCCATATGTCATGCAAATACGATGAGGTTGACTTCAAGATGATAGGGACACTCAGGGGGATACTCTCAATCAAAAAGCCCGAATATGTGATCATAGACTGTCATGGTGTGGGATACAAGGTAATCCTTACAATAAATACGCTCTCAACCCTTCCCGATGTAAACAACGAGGTATTCTTGCACATACATACCTATGTAAAGGAGGATTGTATTGAATTATACGGATTTACATCCGATAGGGAGAAGCGGATATTTATCTCACTCTTGGGTGTTTCTGGTATAGGTCCTAAGACTGCACTAAATGTACTGTCAACACTATCACCTAATGAGTTGCAAGATGCCTTAGACAGAGAGGATGTTGCGATGCTTTGCAAGATACCAGGGTTGGGTAAAAAGACAGCCCAAAGACTCATACTGGAGTTGAGAGAAAGACTGCCAAAACAGACTGAACAAAAAGATATCCTATTTGAAGATACCCTCTCTGCACTTATTAATCTTGGCTATAAGAAGGCTGACGCGGTTGTTGCTATCAAAGAGGCACAACGATCGGGCTGTGACACAATAGAATCACTCATCAAAGAGGCACTCAAACACCTCACTACACACTAAATTAGACACTTGCCCCTCCTGATTTTGTTAGATACGACATATAACGCATTGATATTGACAGAATGCTCATCACTTGAGAAATTCATGATCTTGCATCTCACCAAGGAATAAGTCTGATATGGTTTGTGGTGCCAAATGTCTGGTTATCAATCAACACCACTACAAACTTTTCCCCTTATCCCAGAGATATATCCATAACCTTGCTTTTTGTTAGGTTTGCGAGATAGTCGTATTCCAATAAGACAACCCCATGCGTTCATACATACGCTTTTATAATGTCTTCTGGTATGACTGACAAGGGATGGGTTAAATGTCCTGTGAGTAGAATTTGTCCAAAAATACCGCCAAACTTATTCATGTGAGGCATCATTCAGATTGTGTTAGTATGGTTTAACAAATTTTACCTGATTGATGCTTCCATTTTAAAGATTTTTTGGACAGATATGATTTTGAACAGATGTGAAATGTAGTGTATTTTCAATGCGTTGCTGAGGTTAAAACTCTATTGATTGGGTTTTGCAGATAAATCTATGAGTTATTTCTCTGATTGATCTATAGTGGTAGATATCCCTTGGAAGATTTAAGTTTTTTTGTTTTTAGTTTACTTGTTGCCCTTATAAGGCTTGTCCTTTGCAGGTCCAAGCTCTTTTAAAGTTTGATCAACCTCTTTCTTCTTCTTTTTTGCTTCTTCATCGATCTTTGCCTCTTCATTTTTGAGCTTTTGAGTTTGCTTAGTGCTGCCGTATCCGAATTTGGTAGAGTCTTCAGCTTTTTCACGAACTTGTTTTTTCTTGGCTTCAGCCTCTTGATCGATTTTTTTATATTTTTCTTGTTTCCATTTTTCCCCTAAAGTTTCCTGAGCACTAACATTACCGATCAGACCAATGCTTAATGCAAATATAACAGCACTAATCAATACAACTATTTTTTTCATACTAACCTCCTAAACACCAAAGTTTTTTAAAACGCTTAAATCTTCCAAGTGCTGTATATTAACAAATAAGCAGAATTTATGAAAAATCTTTGAACCTAAAGCCAAAATATGTTTATCCGCCTGAACTTTAATGTCCTGTCCAGACAAAGTATATGCACTCTGCTTAAATCGTCTCATTTGCAAGTCTGTCTTTAAGAGTCTTAAATAAAACTCTCTATTCTGCCCATTGCCTGTGGTAAATAAACATATAGACTCCGAGTTTTACCAATGCCTTGTCTCTATTAGTTAATTTCCTTGCCCTCTCATCACTGATGTCTATGCCTTCTACTTCTTGAATTTTCCCACAAAACAATTTTGACCCAAATCCCTCGCTTGTATAAATTTACTATCTCCTTTGGTTTCTTCGGCAGTTTCCTGCTGGATACATTCCTCCGTATTATGGCAATGTTGACTTATGGGCATGTCAGCCATTGAGAGTATCTCTGATGCCTTATCCTGTATTATCTCTCAATCTAATAGTAATAAAATGTAAATTTCAGATAGTCTCTTTGATCCCTTGTGGCTTATCATGATCATGTCCTCTCCTGCCATTCTGTTTCCTCGTCCAAAAATTATACAGTTTAGAGGTTTCTAATTATGACATTTTATGTTGGTGTTATCGTGTAAAAATCTGATCCCACGTTGCCTATTGAATCATGGTATAATTTGTAAGACTTCGGAAACACGGTGAATCTCCCGGCCGTAGGACATCCAGCAATGGATGGATCGCGTGTGGGAGTCCCACCCGAAGCCTTTATATATAATTTAACTGATTAAATGCTCAAGACATATCTAAACACTATAACCAACATTGCAAGTTATGCAGATGCAAGAGAGGAAAGTTACTATCCTGCCCTTAAAGACCTTTTGGAAAATTATTCACAGACACATGGCAATAGAGATGTCTATATAACCACACTTCCCAAAAAGACAGAGGCAGGCAATCCAGACTTCAGGATATG
>JBDNDH010000082.1:0-6163 GCA_046719235.1 Thermodesulfovibrionales bacterium | reverse complement strand
AAATAGGAGGCATTTTATGGCTACTGAAAAGATTGACGATATCCTAAAAGAGTATGAAGAGGGGCTAAGAAAGGCGATGGTGTGCACAAATTCTGAACAAACATCTAAAACCATATGTGACGCCATCAGAGAACTCAAGTATGCACCTGACATTCCTGTAAATGTAGATGATGCATTTGAAAAAATAAAGTTTAATCAATACGACCTAATTATCATAGATGAAAACTATGGTGGTAAAGGGATAGAAGGTAACGACTTTTTAAAACATCTTCAGCTTATGCCAATGGTGACGAGGCGGAAAATGTTTGTGGCGCTTATTGGTAGCGGTTTTAAAACCTTTGATAATATGTCCGCCTTTGAACAAAGCGTAAACCTTGTCACAAACGTTAACGATATACCAAGTATAAAGGTCATCTTAAGGAAGGCAATATCTGACAACGATCAGTTTTATAAGGTCTTCAGAGAAACCCTTTCAAAATTTGGCAAATATTGATTGAGTTCTAACAACACAGTAAAAGTAACAATAGATAATCAATATCATTGGGAGAGTTTGGTGGTTGACAGATAACTTCAACGATGCGACATTAAAGATAACCCAATCTGTTACTCATGTCAAAGCCCTTTAGTGCAAACTCCCTTCCCCCTTTATACTGTATTAGCACCTTATGAGACTGCCCTAAACCCTGTGGCAATATCAATCCCTTTATCTTTGCAATCTGAAATGGATCAGGTGACTCGCCATACATCTCAAGAATAGCCTTATCAATACCAAGAGATACAAGGTATGAGCCCTGAGAACAGAAACCACAGTTTCTTAAACCTATATCAGACCCCCATTTTTTTAATGATGAGAAGTTGACATGTGCCGTTATATCTTGTCTTCCTATATTGATATAAGGGTTTTCGTTTATTTCGTGCCTATAATAGCAGAGCAGTGTGCCTGTGTGTCTATCAGGGCGATAGTAGTCATCTGAATTATAGCCATAGTCAATAGTGATTATAAATCCCTCCCCTAATGCTCTATATGCCTTTTGTAACCATTCTTTAGCAGAGAGGTTTATTTCGGTTCTGTAACAATCATCGAATCTATCATCTGTGATCTGTGGGCAGAAATCGTTTATGTATTCCATAGTATCTTGCCTGCAAGGGTAATGTTCTTCAACAATCTTGCCATCCTTGACGTTTAGCCATACCTCATAGATACCTTTATCAACCTTCTGAACAATCCTTACAGGGAATGCGTCAAAAAGTTCATTGCAAAAGATTATGCCTTTAGTTTCATTTAGTTCTTCAATATCTCTAATCCAGATTATCTTTTCTTTTTGTTCACTCAATAATGCTGATTGCCTCTTCTGAAGATGGGGATTCTTCTCAATAATAATGTATCTCAATACCCTGTTGAGAGGCTTTTGAGATACGTAATCAAGAAAATCTTTGGCAAAAAAACCCATTCCCCCACCACATTCTATGAACGCAAGGTTTGTGGGTCTGTCAAGTATTTGCCACATCTCCTCAACCTGTCTTGCGATCATCACGGCGAATAAGTGGTGAAGGGAGGAACTCGTGTAAAAGTCTCCTTTTCTACCGATAGCTGTGGATTCCGACATGTAATAGCCCATATCTTCTGTATAGAGGGCTAAATACATAAAACGGTCAAAAGGCATGGCACCATTCAGAGTAATCTCTCTATGTATCAAACTCTCAAGTGGTGTCACTATTTTAAGTGAAGCATCCTGTCCAGAGATAACCTTGCCCTTTGTCCTATCTCATCAGGCACCTTAACGATATATCTCATAAGCCTTAATCCATCGTAAACATTTTGAAGGTTTGTCTTCTTCATGTTAGGGCAGATCATATCCCTTCTTAGTGGGTAAAATTCCTTATCTGGAGCTTCCTTCTTTAACCTGTGGATTATACCAATCTCTGTGCCTATTATAAACTCCTTGTGGCTTGATTCCTTAACATACCTGATCATGCCAGAGGTGCTTGCGACCTTATCAGCCATTTCAAGCACCTCTATCCTGCATTCTGGATGGGCAACTACAAGTGCGTTTCTGTGTTCCTGCCTTGCCTTTAAGACATCCTCTTTTCTTACCCTATCGTGTACATGACAAAAACCATCCCATGTGATTATCCTTTTTTGGCTATGTTTCTGTGCCCACATTGAAAGGTTTCTGTCAGGTATGGAAATGATTGTATCCTCTTTAAGAGAATTTATCACATCTATAACATTTGCCGATGTGCAGCAGACATAACTCTCTGCCTTTACCTCAGCAGTGGTATTTACATACGCAACCACAGGGGCTGAAGGATACATCTTTTTTATGTCCAAAAGTGTAAAATCCCTTGAGAAAATATAGTTTGCCTCTTCATAACCATGAAATGATGTGGGCATCTGTCTTTGTCCTGTAACGGTTATCATGTCTGCCATAGGACAACCTGCGGTTATCTCTGGAAGGATGACGGTTTTTTGTGGTGAAAGCACAGAGGCGCTCTCTGCCATAAAATGCACACCACAGAATACGATTACATCACAGTCGATGCCTGCTGCAATCCTTGAAAGCTCAAGGGAATCTCCAACGAAGTCCGCAATATCCTGAATCTCAGACCTCTGGTAATTGTGAGCAAGTATTATTGCTCTCTTTTGCGTCTTAAGTTTTAAGATGTCTTCTTTTAGTTTATCTTGTTTCAATAAAATCTACTCTCCCTTCGTTTTTAACAACTCATAAAGGAATATATGGGAGAAAAATGCTGTATCTTGATCAAGTTTAATATATGGAAGCGTTTGTATAAAGGATAGAGCCATCTTCAAGAACGACCCTTTTGATACGAGTAATCTCCTGCTTGATCTCCTTTTGGATGCTCGCATACATCTTAACTGACGAATCACCCTTGTAATATGACATCACCCTACCAACATATTCAACGGTCTCTGGTATGGATGGGACAGCATTTTTCTTTTCAACCAGCACAGGCCCAGAATTGTAAGCGGCAAGTGCAAGTGTTAGATTACCATCAAATCTCTCAATCAAATGTTTTAGATATCTGACACCACCATCTATATTTTCAGTTGGATCGTAAGGATTTTTTACACCCATCAGCATGGCAGTAGATGGAATAAGCTGCATAAGCCCCATGGCACCCTTAGGAGACACTGCATTGGGATTCCAGTTTGATTCAGCCTTTATGACCGCCTTGATTAGATTAGGGTCTAAATTATATTGCCTTGCCTTTTGCTCTGCTATCATACGGTATGATTCTATATCAATCTTGCTCTGTCTCTGTGGATTGAAGTTTGCCTTTAGTGCCTTGGGCTTCTTGCTTGGATTGTATGATAAGTTCCTCATCTGGCTCTTTGTTGGCATATTTGTATAGGTAACAGTCCCATCTTCGTTGACATATTTGCGTATGCTTGAATGAGCATCATCAGACATTAGCAGTAGAAAGATTAAAAAAGGTATTAACATCTAAAGATGATAACATACCTAACTTTTTGACTTCAAGAAATACATAACCAGCGTAAGAACCCGATAGACGTGTCTAAATGATGTTTTATAAAATCGATTTCTTGCATTATAATCCAGATTCCATTACTAATAAACCACCAAAAACGATTACTTCTGATTTTTAAAGATTCATCCATCCTAAACATAGATGATGACAGATTACTTCTTTCTGTGTTATGATATTTGGCACTAAATTTCAAAAGGTTTTAAGCATCAGGAGGTGACGGTTGGTTAAACTCAGACTTACCAGATTAGGTTCCCACAAAAAACCATTTTACAGGATCATAGCTGCAGATTCAAGGGCAAGGAGAGATGGCCCTTTTATCGAGATAGTTGGTACCTATGACCCATTAAAAGAACCGAGTGAGGTTAAGGTAAAAGAAGACAGGGTCAAATACTGGCTTGAAAAAGGTGCTCAACCTACAGACACAGTCAAGAGACTCTTAAAGGGTGTAATAGGGTAATATTTCAATAAATCCTTATCTCCCCATTGCGCTACACAAAAAATCCACATACTATGGAGGTGCTTGATGAAGGCTTTGATTGAGACGATAGCAAAATCACTTGTTGACCATCCAGAATCCGTCAAGGTAACCGAGGTTGAAGGTGAAAAGACAACAGTATATGAGCTTAGGGTGTCATCTTCAGACCTCGGCAAGGTAATTGGAAAGCAAGGCAAGACCGCCCGTGCTATCAGAACTATACTAAGTGCAGCTGGAACAAAAGTGGGAAAAAGGTGTGTATTAGAAATCTTAGAGTAAATTCAAAAAAACAAAAATCTACAAAGGGCTTTGACATCAAAGCCCTTTTTTTATGCTAACACTATCAGACAATAAAACATACTACATCCATGTAGTAGAACCTTCTTTTATAACAATGACCGCAGAACCAGCAATAATATTAGTTTCAACACACTCAGACACAATCCAATAACACTCATCGGACTCAATCATCTCTGTCATAATGTTTTTATCAGTACCGAGAGGCAAAGGATAAGAATTGCCATATATGAGAAAATACAGCCTAAGCAGTTCATCTACATCATTTATTGTTGCGAGTCTTATCTTGACGCCCTCTTTTGAATACATGGTTTATCGTATATAAGTATTCAAAAGGTTATATGACCCGTCCACAACATCTGGGACATCTCGGAGCTTTTGCCCCCTCCACTGAGACTCGCTCCAGATAAATGGTTTTCCATTTATGATTGGGGTCCCATACTTCATCCAGAATGCCTTATTAGTGGAATTCCTATCGTATATGCCTTTTAATGATCGGGTATAGTCTATCATGGAAGCGGAGACGACCTTAGCATCAATAGAGCCGTCAGGAACGGTCTTTGGCGAGGGTGTTTCTCCATACCCGAGATCCCATCTCCCGTATATTGAAAGCGGGTTTTGCGGATCGGTATATGTTATAAGAAGCTTTGCCGACTCTACATCAGTAACGTTTCCTATTCTCTGCATAAACTGACGCTTCCTTGCAGGTCGGTTATCGGCTGCCTTAAGGTCTTGAACAATCTGTCGGGAGACTGGATAATTGATGCCTAAGATATAGTCAGGTTGAAGCAGTTCCTTATCATACTCCGTTGAAAGACCTTCAGGCTTTGTGATTACTAAATATCCACCCGCGTTGTCAGGCTTGAAATAAACAAAACTCTTGTAGGACATCTCAACAAGCCCTATCTGTCTTGTGTTTGTATCAACAATCATATAACCGTTCATATATGTGCCAGAGGGCTCAAGTGAAAGGTAATAATAAAACTCATCCATTGACGATGCAAACTGCTCTGCCAGAGTAGCCCTCCAAAACATCCAGAGCGCTTTAGTCTTAGGCTCAGTGTATGTTGCCCTGTGGGTCGTCTCGTTAAACATTATGCCCTTATTGTTATAGCCAAAATCAGTGCTTGACCCGACAATGCCAGGAGTTATCGCATTTATTGACAAGTAATCGCCGTTAACATAAAGACTCAATACCATGCTCTGACTCAGATAACTAAACCATGAATTATGGGTGATTATGATATCCTTTTCTGTCTTTTTAACAAATGCAGAGCACTTATCAGGGTCGTCATCTAATGGGTCACTGACTATATTGTCTATCACATCAATCAAATCAGGAAAGGCATTGACAAAGTATATATCCATAAAAGTTAAATTACTGCTTTCATAGTTAAGCTCCAGTTCTGAAGCAGACCATGCAGGGACCCATGTTGAATCAAAAGTGATCGCCAGTGGCATGTTTTCAGTGGCTCCATGATAAATGCCTATCATACGATATAAAATGCGCCTCATATTACGGGCTACTATATGATTGTTAGTACTCTGCATATAGTTCAAAGTGTACTGATAATTATCAAGAAGGACTTGCCTTGCAAGTGCTAATTCATCCTTAGACGGAGGGCTTTTTCTTGGAAATGTGTGAGACGGATCAATAAGATAGGCTGTATCCCACAGGTTATCACGAGCTGATAGTATTTTTGAACGTTGGAGTCTTCCCTGAATAAACCCAGCCTCATATTCAGCCTTAAATACATTATCATCTATTGAAACTATGGTAAGGTTGGCAATATTATCCACTGTCTCAAGACACCCTTCGGTGTCTGAATCAATTTTATAGCAAGCCATTTGATTAGCATTAGAACTACATCCTGCAAA
>JBDNDH010000081.1:0-6231 GCA_046719235.1 Thermodesulfovibrionales bacterium | reverse complement strand
AGGCAAAATTGATATTTATCAATAACTTTAGCACTAAAAGTAAATATTTTCTACAAGTATTCTCCTGGCAATATGGAAATAAAATTGATGTCTCATGTGTTTGTAATCAGGGTATGTATTTAGATGATGAACGAATTCACCCTTCTTGTATATTAGTGTTACCTCTGCATAGATACCCTTGCCTAAGTAGATCCTATGTGAAAAATCCTTCGTCGAGGCGAGCACTATTTTAGCAGGTGTAAGGTAGCCAGTATCAAGGTTAATCGTTCTTTTCTGATCTACGGAGAGATCATCTTCAATCTGGTTTGATAATAGTTTTATATCAGCAAGGGCATCTTGATGTATTAGGTCTTTAAAAAAAATATACCTCCTAAATATAACTTCACCAAGTTCTTTATTGTAATAATCACTGAAGTCCCAAAGTATTGATGGACTATAAAATAGCACCTCGCCAAATGCTGCGGTTAATCTTTTTAATGCCTCAGTCAGAACTGTCTCTTGACTATAAAGGGTGGAACAAAATAAGAGAGCCTTTTTAGGTTGGGAAGGTTTCCCCATATAATTAAGGTCTCCTTGATTTTAATCAGGAAGCAAGTTTTAGTAAGGCTTCTTTTATCTCTGGGGAGTCCCATTTAACAGGACCGATTAACCTTTGGGCATATCTCCCCTTTTTGTCTATCACTATCGTCTCTGGCACACCCACAACCCCAAACTTTGAGGCAACATTTAGTGTATCTATCAGAACTGGAAATCTATAATCTTGTTGACGCATGAAATTAAATGCCTTTTTTTCATCATCATTGTATAATACTGTAAGAAATACTATGTCTTTTCTGTCTTTCATGGAATCAATAAGTTTCATAAAGTATGGCTTTTCAATTTTGCATGTATCACACCACGTTGCCCAGAAATTAAGCAGTATCACCTTTCCCTTTAGTTCATCAAGACTCCACATCTTACCTTCAAGGTCTCTGAGTTGGAATGATGAGACTGTATCACCTATGATTAACCGCTTTACTCGTGGTTTATCCTCATCCCTTGTAAGAAAATATATAAGGATGACGCTTATAAAAAAGATAGTCAAAAGGATCAAGCCCTTCTTGTTTTTCATATGGAGAGACCCTTTTGGTTAAATCTCTACCAACATTGACTCGGTAGATTTTTTAAAGACGATAGAGTTGTCTTGCAAACAGACCTTAATAGTGTCTGGGCTTTTGAATCTTCCAGTAAGTATCTCCTCTGAGAGACGGTCTTCTATCTCTCTGACTATTGCCCTCCTCATAGGTCTTGCGCCGTATTGTGGCTGGTAATACTTATCAAGTATCCATTCTTTGACCTCTTTTGTAACATCTACACTTATTCCTATGGATGAGAGTTTTGTATTTGTCTCTTGTATTAAGAGATCTATAATTAAAAGTAGTTGTTCCCTTGTAAGTTGATGAAATACGATAATCTCATCTACCCTGTTTAAAAACTCTGGATTGAAGTGTTTTTTGAGTTCAGATAATACGTGATTCTTCATTTTTTCATAAGACGCCTCTGTGGATGCCTTTGTAAAACCAAGCGGGGTGTCTTTCTCTATAACCCTTGCCCCTAAGTTTGATGTCATGATTATAATGGTATTCTTGAAATCAACCTTTCTGCCAACATTATCAGTTATTATACCCTCATCAAGTATCTGTAATAGGATGTTATAGACATCAGGATGCGCCTTCTCAATCTCATCGAATAGGACTACTGAATAGGGTTTTTTCCTAATCTTTTCAGTAAGTTGACCACCCTCGTCATATCCTATATAGCCTGGTGGTGCACCTGTCAGCCTTGATACTGCAAATCTTTCCATGTACTCAGACATATCTACCTTGATCAAGGCTGATTCATCATTAAACATAAACTGTGCAAGTGATTTGGCAAGCTCAGTTTTTCCCACACCGGTTGGACCTAAAAAGAAAAACGAACCTATTGGCCTATTTTTATTTTTTAAACCTATTCGAGATCGTCTAATTGCCCTACATACGCTCTTAATGCCTTCTTCCTGACCAACAATCCTATTATGAATGTGCTTTTCCATATTGACAAGTTTCTCGGTCTCGGTTTCTTCTATCTTAAAAAGCGGGATGCCTGTCATTTTTGAAACCGTATAGGCAATGTCTTCTTCTGTGACAATAGGGATATCGTTTTCATATTGTTCCTTCCAGTTTTTATACTCAGTATCATAAATCCTTCTTAATCGGTCTTCCTGAGCCTTAATCTGTTGAGCCATTTCAATGTTGTGTTGTTTAAGGTATAGACCTTTTTCCTTTGATAGTGCAATAAGCCTTAGCTCAAGGTCACGAATATGCTGTGGTGTAGTATTCCGCTTCATCCTCAGTCTTGAACCTGTTTCATCTATCACATCTATTGCCTTATCTGGAAGGTATCTATCAGTTATATATCTATCGGCAAGTTGAACTGCTGTTTCTATAGCAGAGTCTGTTATCTTTACCTTGTGATGACTCTCGTATCTTGACTTAATCCCATGTAATATATTACATGTTACATCTATAGTTGGGGGATCAACAAATACAGGTTGGAATCTTCTCTCAAGGGCTCCATCCTTTTCTATATATTTTCTGTACTCATTTGGTGTGGTTGCACCTATGCATTGTATCTCTCCCCTTGATAATGCAGGCTTTAGCATGTTGGATGCATCCACTGTGCCTTCTGCAGCCCCTGCACCAATTATGGTATGAAGTTCATCAATGAAAAGTATCACATTTTCTGAAGAGACTATCTCTTTCATGATATTCTTTAGCCTCTCTTCAAACTGCCCCCTGTATTTAGTTCCTGCTATTAAGAGCCCTAAATCCAATGATATTATGCGTTTGCCGATAAGATTATCAGGCACATCCCCATATACTATCCTTTGGGACAAACCTTCAACTATGGCCGTTTTGCCTATTCCAGGCTCTCCTATGATTGCAGGGTTGTTCTTTAGTCTCCTGCCCAGTATCTGGATTATTCTCTCAATCTCGTTTTCCCTGCCTATCACTGGGTCTAATCTACCCTCTATTGCAAGTTGCGTCAGATCTCTACCAAACTCATCAAGGGCAGGTGTATTTGACCTCTTCTTCTCTCTATGCTGTTGATTGCTGTATTGAGGCTTAACCCCGATGTTTATTGTTAACTGTCTTGCGGATAATAGGCTTGCCCCCATTTTTCTTAAGATCTTACCACCAATACCTTCATCTTCTCTAAGTAGTCCTAATAAAAGGTGTTCACTTCCAATGTGAGAATGTCCTAAGAGACGAGCCTCTTCAATCGCTAATTCTATGACCTTTTTTGCCTTAGGGGTAAAGGGCACATTTCCAAAAGTAAGGATAGTCCCACTCTGATGACCAAGTGTCTTATCAACCTCCATCCTTACATCATCAATATTAATGCCCATCTTTTTTATTATTATGCAGGGAATGCTGTCTTCTTCCCTTATTAGACCCAATAGTATATGTTCAGTCCCTAAATAATCATTGTTTCTTGCTTCTGCTTCTTCTCTTGCATATATAATTATCTTTCTGCCTCTCTCTGTAAATCTATCAAATATCATCTTGCACCTCTTTAAATTATTCAATATATATTGATATTAATTCGTATTATTTATTGTTGTCAAACCTGTTTTAAAATCAACATACTTAATGGTGGTAATAAGACCTCAATAGAATATGGTCTGCCATGACTATGTTTATTATTGGCATACAAGCCTCCGGCATTACCGAGATTGCTACCAAAGTAAATCTCTGAATCGCTGTTTAATATCTCTTTGTAGTAACCTTCACGAGGTACACCAATGATGTAATTCTCCCTCGGTACTGGTGTAAAATTAAAGATAAACACAAGAAAATCATCAGGGTTTTTTGCCTTTCTTATAAAGGAGATTATACTGTTGTCATGGTCATGAAAATCAATCCATTCAAAGCCATCAGGTTTAAAATCTACTTCATACATTGCCGGTTCAGTCATATAAATTCTGTTTAAGTCTCTGATATAATTTAGAAGTTTTTTGTGTTGTTCAAACTCAAGCAGATGCCAGTCAAGGCTTTTAAAGAAACACCACTCATCCCACTGCCCAAACTCACCACCCATGAATAATAATTTCTTACCTGGATGAGAGTACATAAAACCATAAAGTGCCCGAAGATTAGCAAATTTTTGCCATAGGTCACCAGGCATTTTATTTAGTAAAGACTTCTTACCATATACTACCTCATCATGCGAAAATGATAGTATAAAATTCTCTGTGAAGGCGTAAATCAGGCTAAATGTAAGGTCATAGGTATGGTATTTCCTGAATATAGGGTCTTTACTGAAGTACTCAAGTGTATCGTGCATCCATCCCATATTCCATTTCATAGAAAAGCCAAGCCCTCCTAAGTATGTGGGTTTACTTACACTGGGCCATGAGGTCGATTCCTCTGCTATCGTAAGCGTGCCTGGGTGTTCTCTATGCACTACCTCATTAAACTGTTTTATAAATTCAATAGCCTCTAAATTTTCCCTACCACCATATCTGTTTGGTATCCACTCGCCTTCTTTTTTTGAATAGTCAAGATACAGCATAGACGCAACTGCATCTACCCTTAAACCGTCGATATGATAATAGTTTAGCCAGAATAATGCATTGGCAATCAGGAAGTTTTTTACCTCATTCCTACCGTAGTTAAATATGAGCGTTCCCCAATCCTTATGCTCGCCCCTTCTTGGATCCTCATGTTCATACAGTGCAGTGCCGTCAAAAAATCTCAAACCGTGTCCGTCTTTAGGAAAATGTGCAGGCACCCAATCAATTATCACACCTATATCATTTTGATGACATTTATCAACGAAATACATAAAGTCATGAGGCTCACCAAATCTGCTTGTTGGTGCATAGTAACCTGTTACTTGATATCCCCATGAGGCATCAAGTGGATGTTCAGCTACTGGTAATAGTTCAATATGAGTGAATCCTAAATCCTTTACATAAGGGATTAACATGTCTGCCAACTCCCTGTAATTATAAACATCATTTTCATATTCTGATCTCCTCATCCATGATCCCAAATGAACCTCGTATATTGCTAATGGGGCTTCAAACCAGTTTCTTGTCATCCTCTTGTTGAGCCAATCTTCATCACTCCACTGGTATTTGTCATCTAAGTTATAAACTATGGAGGCAGTTTTAGGCCTCAATTCTGACTTAAAGGCATAGGGGTCTGCCTTCTGTTCGAGATAATTATTGAAGTTGGTCTTGATCTCAAACTTATAGAGTGAGCCCTCTTGAATACCTGGTATGAATAACTCCCAAACACCAACTACGGATCTTTTACTCATAGGGTGTCTTCTGCCATCCCATCTGTTGAAATCACCAATAACACTTACTCTCGTGGCATTAGGTGCCCACGTTGCAAAGTGGACACCTTTAATACCATCAACCTCGATAATATGTGCTCCCAACTTGTCAAAAATCCTGTAGTGAGTACCCTCACCTATAAGATATAGATCAAAATCCGTTATAAATTGTGGGATAAAACCATAGGGATCGTAAAACTCTACAACCTCATCCCAATGAGTAAGAACCTTTAACCTATATCTGAAGATATCAGTTGAATCAGAGACATATATAAAAAAACCTACCTTATAGACCTTTTGCATCTCATAATGTTGTTCACCATCAATGTTTTCCTTTATCACCCATGCCTGTTTTGCCTCTGGTAAAAATGCCCTAACAACTGCCTTATTTTCTATTATGTGCAGTCCCAATACACTATGGGGATTACCATGTTCACCCCTACATAAGAAACCAACCTCTCTTTTTATAAACATCCGTAGATCCTCCTATACACCTCTTTTTAACTTCACAGCCTTATAATAACAATCTTCATATTGTTTTGCAGAGTCTTCCCAGGTAAACCTCTTTTGCATAGCCCTTTTTATAAGTATATCCATCGCCTTTTTGTTATTGTAATATGTATAAATAGCCCAGCCGACGGTGTTAAACAGTGCATCGGCTGTCAGGTTATAGAACTTAAATCCCGTACCATCAAGTGTCTTTTCATCAAAATTATCCACAGTGTCGTTTAAACCACCTGTTGCCCTTACTATTGGCAATGTGCCATATCTCATGCTATACATCTGGTTTAAACCGCATGGTTCAAATCTTGAAGGCATTAAGAAAAAGTCACAACCAGCCTCAATCTTGTGCGCAAGTGCATTATT
>JBDNDH010000080.1:0-6262 GCA_046719235.1 Thermodesulfovibrionales bacterium | reverse complement strand
GACCCTTCTCAACCCTTCTACCAAATCGGTATGACCTATGGCAAACCCTACCCTCAATCCTGCAAGCGCACGAGACTTAGAAAATGTCTGTATAACGAGGAGGTTATTGTATTTTTTGACAATGTCAACAACGCTCTCACCACCAAAATCAACATAAGCCTCGTCAATAATTACTAAATGGTTTTTATTTGATCCTACTATCTTCTCTACCTCTTGATGTGTAAGGGACATTGCCGTGGGGGCATTTGGATTTGCGATTATTACACCACCTATGTCATTACAGTAGGGTTTTATATCAATGCTAAAGTCTTCGTTTAGTGGTATGATGAGTGAGTTTACATCAAAGATCTTGCTGTAGACACTGTAAAATGTATAAGTGATGTCTGGATATAAGAGTTTACCTCCATTCATAAAAAAAGCCATGAACGAGAAAGCAAGTATCTCATCAGAACCATTTCCAACGAAGACCTCCCCTGGACTCACATTATAATATTCAGAAATGGCTTTTCTAAGGGCATTGCCCTCAGGGTCAGGATATTTCCTTATATCGTTAAGTGCACGGTTGATAGCCTCAAATACCTTTGGCGATGGAGGGTATGGGTTTTCATTTGTGTTGAGTTTGATAAAATCGGTCTCTTGCGGTTGTTCGCCAGGGACATAAGGGGTAAGGGTTCTTAAAAATGGACGCCAGTAAATACTCATTTATTGAAGAAAAGAGAAGTCCTTTGGAAGTCTGAAGCCTTTTTTGCCGCCTTTAAACATCTTAAGCATTTTTTTCATCTCAAGATACTGTTTCATCAGCCTGTTGATATCGGCAACCGATGTGCCACTTCCAATCGCTATCCTTCGTCTCCTGCTACCATTTAGTATGTTAGGATTTGCCCTTTCTTGTTTTGTCATAGAGTTTATTATAGCCTCAATCTTGACAAACTCCTTCTCATCCACCTTCACATCCTTCAATGCCTTGTTCATTCCCGGTATCATACTTAAGAGGCTTTCAATAGTTCCCATACTTCTTATCTTTTTGAGTTGATCTCTTAGGTCATCAAATGTGAATTCTTCTTCTATAAGTTTTTTTTGTAGTTTCTCAGCCTCCTTAGCATCAAATGATTGCTGAGCCTTTTCAATAAGGCTCAACACATCACCCATGCCAAGTATGCGGGTTGCTATCCTATCAGGATAAAATCGTTCGAGGGCATCAATCTTTTCACCAATGCCTATGTATTTTATGGGTTTCCCTGTAACGTGTCTTATGGAAAGTGCAGCCCCACCCCTTGCATCACCATCCATCTTTGTAAGGATTATTCCATCGATGCCTATCCGCTCGTTAAATGTCTTTGCAATGTTGACAGCGTCTTGGCCAGTCATAGCATCTGCAACAAGCAAGACCTCGTGAGGCCTAATTCCTTCTTTAACTTTCTGAAGTTGCAGCATCAGTTCTTCATCAATGTGTAACCTTCCAGCTGTATCAATAATCACTATATCTCTGCCATCAATCTTTGCCTGTTTGACTGACTCTGTACTAACAAATACAGGATCTTTGGTGTCTTTATTAAAGAATACAGGGATATCAATCTGCTTGCCAAGTGTAATAAGTTGGTCTATAGCTGCTGGCCTTTGAAGGTCTGCAGCTACAAGTAGGGGTCTTCTACCCTCTTTCTTAAATATCCGAGCCAGTTTTGCAGTAGTTGTGGTTTTCCCAGAACCCTGTAAGCCTGTCATCATAATAATAGTGGGGGGATTTGGAGATAGTTGTATCCTTGCCCCCTCTCCACCTAATGTTTCACACAAGGTATCATGAACGATCTTTATGACCTGCTGTCCAGGTGAGAGACTTTCCAATACCTCTTTGCCAATCGCCCTCTGTCTTACATGTTCGACAAACTCTTTTACTACCTTATAGTTGACATCTGCCTCAAGCAGCGCAAGCCTTATCTCTTTGAGGGCAACATCAACATCTTCTTCTTTAAGGAAGCCTCTGCTTTTGAGTTTGGCAAATATTGATTCAAGCTTCTCTGAAAGGCTATCAAACATGTTAGCTTAAAAGTGAATCGATCTTGTTTTTTAACTGGGATTTTGGCACCGCACCAACAATCTTGTCTATCTCTTTGCCGTCCTTGAAGAATATAATGGTAGGAATGCCCATGATCTTATACTTTGAAGCCACATCGTTATTTTCATCCGTGTTCAACTTGCCTATCTTTACCTTACCAGCATACTCCTTTGCAAGTTCCTCAATAGTTGGTGCTATAATCTTACAAGGTCCACACCATGCAGCCCAAAAATCCACAACAGTGAGCCCCTTTGAGCCAATGACCTCAGTCTCCCAATTACTCGAATTAAACTCAAATACACCTTCTGCCATTTCTTCCTCCTATGAATTTACATTAAAAAAATAATATTTTTCTTGGGATTTCAAGTATAACAGAGAAGCAATATTAAAAACAAACCTTTAAGAACTGCCAAAGAGTTTGTGTTTGCGATTAATCGTGTCCTTGATGGATGGTTTTGGTTGAAAAGACACTCTTTTAAGTGTTATTATTACCATTAGCCGAAGTGGTGGAATTGGTAGACACGCACGTTTGAGGGGCGTGTGGGGAAACCTGTGCGGGTTCGAGTCCCGCCTTCGGCACCATCCGATTATTAATAATCCGCCATGAATACTATAAATATCCCTGAACTTTTAGCCCCTGCCGGTGATTTTGAAAAGCTCGTCACGGTCTTGCACTACGGTGCTGATGCAGTCTATCTCGGACCATCAAGATTTAGCCTAAGAAATAAGGCAGAAAATTTCAACAATGAAGAGTTAAAAAGGGCAGTTGACTATGTCCACAAAAAAGGCAAGAAGGTCTATGTTACCGTAAATATCTTTCCTCATAACAAGGATATTGGTGAAATAAGGGAATATGTTGAGGTTATTAAGGATATCTTGCCTGATGGGGTGATAGTGTCAGACTTAGGTTGTTTTGATTTGTTTAGAAAAAACGCACCCAATATCCCAATACATATAAGCACTCAAGCAAACATTACAAACACTTTATCTGCAATCTTTTGGCAGGATTTAGGTGCAAGTAGGTTGATACTCTCAAGAGAACTTACCTTGGATGAGATAAAAGAGATAAGAGACAGTGTCGGGATTGAGATAGAGGTGTTTGTGCATGGTTCAATCTGCATATCATACTCAGGACGATGTTACATAAGTAGTTTTCTTGCACATAGAAGTGCAAACAAGGGGCTGTGCACCAACTCATGCAGGTGGAATTATACACTGATGGAAGAGAAGCGTCCTGGTGAATATATGCCAGTCTTTGAAGACGATAGGGGGACATATCTGATGAGTTCTAAGGATCTTTGTATGATTGAGCATATTGATAAATTAGCAAGGGCAGGTGTAAACAGCCTTAAGATTGAAGGTAGGATAAAAGGGATTAATTATGCAGGGGGTGTGGTAAAGGTTTACCGTGAGGCGATTGATTCACTCAAAGAAACTGACACATACGAGGTCAAACAGCATTGGTTGAAGGAACTTAAGGAATTTAGCAATAGGGGATATACAACTGGAATGTTTCTTGGCAGACAACCTATCAATGACTACAATTTTGATACAGAGCCATATCAATCAACAAAAGATTTTGTTGGCGTTGTAAGGGGGAATAATAACGGTGATATCATCATTTCACTTAGAAATAGGATAGATTTAGGGGACAAAATAGAATTTCTCACCCCACAACTTGAAGAACAGGTCTATACAGTAAGAGAGATGACAGACACAGACGGTAACAATATCTCTACAGCAAGAAATGGTGAAGTAATAATTATAAAAAATGTTGACAACAGGATAAGGGAAAACGATCTTGTAAGAAGAGGCAGGAGGGCTAATAGTGATTAATAGATACAGGGTTATACACTTTGTTGGTATTGGTGGTATAGGGATGAGCGGCATTGCTGAGGTATTACACAATTTGGGATACGAGGTCACAGGGTCAGATATAAAGCATTCTGATACTACCAAGAGGCTTGAATCTATTGGGATTAAGGTATCTATAGGGCATAAGGCAGAAAATATTGGAAAAGCCCATGTCATAGTTATATCATCAGCAATCAAGGGCGACAACCCTGAGGTAGTTGAATCAAAAAAGAGGGGTATTCCTGTAATCCCGCGTGCAGAGATGCTTGCTGAGTTGGGGAGATTGAAATATGGCATTCTAGTTGCAGGTGCACACGGAAAGACAACAACAACATCCTTGCTGTCAACCCTATTAAGTGATGGTGGTTTTGACCCTACGGTAATTATAGGTGGAAAGTTAAACTCTATGGGCTCAAATGCCAGATTGGGTCAGGGTAACTTTATCATCGCCGAGGCTGATGAGAGCGACGGGTCTTTTCTCAAACTCAGCCCATCAATAGCGGTTGTCACAAATATTGACAATGAGCACCTTGATTTTTTCGGGACATTGCAAAATATCAAGTCTGCATTCTTAGAATTTATAAACAAGGTCCCATTTTATGGTTTTTCAGTCTTGTGTCTTGAGGATTCTAACATCAGAGAGTTGATACCATTTATTGATAGAAGGTTCATTACATATGGCTTGACATCTCAGGCAGATGCCTATGCATTTAATATCGTAGAGTCTACACTAAGGATGTCTTTTGATGTGGTGTATGACAGAAAGGATTTAGGTAGATTTGAGATACCGATGGCTGGCGTCCACAATGTTTTAAATAGCCTTGCATCTATAATTGTCTCATATGAATTGAATATGCCAGTTTCCACTATCAAAGAATCTCTCGCAAATTTCAAGGGAATTCATAGGAGATTACAATACAAAGGTTCCTTTAAAGGTGTAAAGATATTTGATGACTACGGGCACCACCCCACAGAGATAAAGGCAACCATTAAGGCTTTGCGGGGAAGCTTCAAGACAGAAAAGATAAATGTAGTGTTTCAACCTCATAGATACACGAGGACACAGAGTTTATTAAACGAGTTTGCAGACGCCTTTTGGGACGCCAATGTTGTCTATATGTTGGACATCTACCCAGCTGGTGAAAGACCTATTGAAGGTATATCCACCAACACAATTGTTGAAAAGATGCTGCAAAGGGGATATAAGAGTGTCTGTTACACAAAAGACATTCAAGAAACAGCAAGGCAGATTGTTAAGGATCTAAAAGATGGGGATATTCTCTTAACACTTGGCGCCGGTGATGTATATAAGGTAGGTGAGATGGTGCTTAAGTAAGGGGTCTTGTGATATTTGCATAATAGTATTTTTTGTGTTAAACTTTAAAAGTTGGTTGAAACTAGAAGTTGTTTAGTAAATCAAATCTTAATCTTATAGGGTTGTGGAAATGTAAGAGATAGTATCATAACTACTTTTTATGGAACTCTTAAGAAGAATACTCTTTTATGGCTGTGGCATACTGGCTGTGGCTGCATTTATCTACGCAAGCCTTGAGCCATATGTGGTATTAAGCATCCATGAGCCAGAGGACTATAAAAAGGGTAGTTTTAGCAAGCATTTGGAATCCCTATTACCCCCAGAAGAGTGGATTGCAATTCAAAAAAAACGTCAGGATGAGATTATAGAAAGCACTATCGATGTTCAAGGCAGAGAATGGCTTGAGATATATAAAAATCTCAAGGCTCACAGAGATAGAAATATTCTCATGGATTCATGGAAAAAGAGACTACCAGGTGACCAATACCCTACAAGCTCTTTCTTTTATAGAACAACAGACACACCAATAATAAGCATATCAAACCGACTGATTTCTGAAAAAACATTTTATCTAAGACTCGCCAAAACCAAAGACAGAGAAGATAAGACAGATAGCCTGCCCTTGATGTTAAGTCTCTCGTATGTAGTCCCCACAGATGATAACTTTGCACTTGGTTCAGGTTATTCAAGGTATCCAAGACCGCCTACATGGATGCTGTATCCTTACAGGCAATATAGCCTTTATATCTTTCTTTTTGGTTTAGCCTCCTACATATTCCTGCCTGTGAGTTCTATCTCGCCCAATGCAATTAGGTATCCAAGATGGAGGGTAATATCTGGAGACATAGCGGCAACTTTGTTATTTTTCCCGTTTTTTAGTCTGCCTTTTTTAATCTCAGGTGGTCTTATACAGGCTGTAACAGTTGGATTTCCTATTACAATACCTATGTGGCTCATAAGTCTGTTAGGGCTTTACTCAATAAAGATAGCCCTCTGGTATGGGAGTTATCAGATTGACATAAAAGACGATGGTTTGACCA
>JBDNDH010000008.1:0-13615 GCA_046719235.1 Thermodesulfovibrionales bacterium | reverse complement strand
GTATAAGCCCTTCTTTTAAGAGCAGTTGGATGGCATTAAATGCCCTTACGAGCCCCTCTGGGTCTTCCATATCGGGGGGGGTATCTCCTATCTGTTTTGCACAGTGGGCGAGGATTGAGCCACCGAGGCGATTCTTACCATTTGAGAGGTCAATAAACATCAGTCTGCTTATACCCGGCTCTTTTATATCAGGGGTAACCTTTATATTTATATCTGGCACGGGTGCATAGGCAGATACTACCAATGTTGGTGGTGATTTCACTGTGTCTATACTACCATCAGGATTTCTGACCTTCGCTGCCATAGAGAGACTATCTTTACCACCATCTACTGCAATGCCAAGTGATATCATAAAATCACTCATAGCTACTGCAGCCTCATAAAGCCTTGCCCCTTCGCTGTCAATCTTTGGTGCCCACATCCAGTTTGCTGAGCATCTTATATCCTCGAGCCTTGTAATGCCTGCCCAGACTATATTCGTGATTGACTCTGTGACTGCAAGCCGAGCCATGCTTGAGGGATCAAGGATTGATTTTATAGGCTGCTCACCTATGGATATCGCACTGCCTGTAAACCTGCCACCTTTATCAAAATGACTCTGACTTACCATCGCAAAGTCAGCAAGAGGTAACTGCAATGGACCAACACACTGCTGTTGGGCAATAAGACCCGTAACGGAACGGTCTACCTTTTTGGTCAAAAAAGACTTTGAACACACCGATGGATGTCTCAATACCATCTCAAGTGCATCTGGAAAAGTCATCCTCTGTGGCAACATAAACCTCTCAGTAAAGATAGGGAGACTTTTTAAAAAGTATCTCTTTGGTGGCATGTCACCAAGCACCTTTTCAAGAGGGAGATCCTCTAAGACGATATTATCCTTTGAGCTGTATAAAAAAAGCCTTCCGTCACAAGTAATCTCACCTATTATTGCCACTGGTAGCCTCTCTCTACTGCATAAATCCTGAAACTCTTGAATCCTTTCTGGATTTATCAAGACCGCATCCTGCTCTTGATACTCTGCCCCCCATATCTCAAGGTATGAGAGGGTTTCATCACCAAGTATTATCTGATTGATGTCTATCCTTGCACCCTCAGGGTGTATAATCTCTTTTACAACATTACAGTTTCCACCAGCCCCTTGGTCGTGTATGCTCACTATTGGATTACTATCTCCCATCTCTACACATGCCCTTATTACACGATTGAGCCTCTGCTCCATCTCTGCATCACCACGTTGAACTGCGTTGAAATCAAGTGTCTCTACATTGTCACCTGAGATCATGCTTGAGGCAGACCCTCCACCTATCCCGATCCTATATGCAGGACCCCCTATCTTTACAACGAGCATGCCCTTTAATGGCTTTTGCTTTTCGATATGTCTATCGTCAATAAAACCGACCCCACCAGTAAACATAATTGGTTTGAGCCACTCCCACCTCTCACCGCTATGTAGTCTTAAGCCAAAAGACCTACAAAAACCCTGTATTATCGGTTCACCAAACTTATTTCCATAGTCAGATGCCCCGTTACTTGCCTCAATAAGTATCTTTAATGGAGATGCAAGGTTGGTCGGATATGGTAATGAGCCATGCTCCCAAGGTAATGGATAATCGGGGATGAAGAGATTTCCCACAGAATAACCTGCCGTGCCTGCAACTACAAGTGCCCCCCTACCTGTTGCATGGACATCCCTTATCCTTCCGCCAGTGCC
Organism: Thermodesulfovibrionales bacterium; assembly: GCA_046719235.1. Lineage (GTDB taxonomy): Bacteria > Nitrospirota > Thermodesulfovibrionia > Thermodesulfovibrionales > Dissulfurispiraceae > DUZI01. Next base: position 11,901 of record JBDNDH010000008.1, on the reverse strand, counting down.
TGTTTCTGCCCCTGGAAAAGGTGCAACACCTGTAGGGAAATTGTGTGTCTCTGCAGTAAAGATGATATGATAGGTAGTGTCATTATGGATGTATGGTGATGGCTTTGATGGGTGAGTTGGATGTATCGTCTTTATACCAAAGCCTTTGATAGCACTTGAGTTATCCTTGAATGCTATGATGCTGTTGTTTGGATTTGCAAGATATGGTTTTTTGACTATCTCCATAAGGCTATTGGGCATCTTTTTACCATCAATGACCAACTGACCCTTAAAAAACCAGTGCCTTGAGTGCTCACTATTGGATTGACTTAAATCAAAGAGCTCTACATCGGTGGGGTTTCTTTTCAGGTCTGTAACAAAAAGGTTGTAATAAAAATCTATATCCCATTGATCAAAGCCAAGCCCCATCTCAATGTTTAACCTCTCAAGGATAGCCTTACCAGATTCAATCAACGGTATTGTCCTTACGGGTGATGGTGTAATATCAGATTTAAATGTCTCAAGAGGGGTAGGGTAAGGACATTCAGTCATGGGATCGTGGACAAGGTCCAAAAATATCTTTATATCTTTGTCTGTGAAGGTGGGCCTTGAGATTATCCTAAATCTCCGAGACCTCTCAATCCTTGTCACATTTGTAAGCCCACAGGACCTAAAGACTGAAAGGGCATTGCTACACCAAGATGTCGCAAAATTAAGTCGTGGTCCTACCTCAAGGATCAGCCCTTTATTAAAAAACGACCTATCTGAGAACCCACTCACATCAAAGGTCTCTCTCAAAAGCCAGAGGATGGTATCTCTCTGGTGTGGGCTTAAAGGTTTAACAGTTTCAATATAATAACAAAACTCGGTCTCAATGTCCTTGATTGACACTGAGATCAATCGCCTGAGATTATTTAGTAAGTCATCCCTTTTAAATTCTGATAATGCAGGTTTACGGTAAAACTTGATGATATAAGGCATGTAATTATTTTACAATACCTGCCCCTGTCCCTGTAATTGTGCCTGAAGTTGCACCATTATACGCACCAGCAGCAACACCGTTAAAAGTGATGTGGCCTGTATAGCTACCGCCTGGAAGTGCGCCCGGCGGACCACCTGTGATGCATCCTACCCAGTTATTATTATCCCATCTGTTAAATTGAAATGTTGCCGTTAGGGGGTTTGATGATGCTCCGTTACTTATAATGAAACTATTTGCGGTATACGTTATAGGGATACCTCCAATCTGCCCAGCGTTTGTCATATTATATGAACCTGTAACACTGTTTGTAGCCCAAATTGAAGGCTTTTGTCCTGATCCGTTTGCAAAAAAGATGACATTGTTTAGCAAAACACTCACATAATCATTACCAGATACAAGTGAGCCAGAGAGGTTTGTCCTACCAACCTCAACGTATGGCAATTTAAGGCTCTGGAGCCTCTGTTGGTCCGTCGTAGGGTTGCTTCCGTTGATATTGCAAGTCCCATTAGGACAAGCCATCTGTAGATATTTCGTAGTCTGCATCCATACACCCATACCAATTGACCTATAATAATTAGAGGCATCAAAGACACCCACAGTCTCTCCGGTCATTATGCCTGTAATAGGAGACGTAGTTAAATTATTAACCCATGCACCTACTACCATACCATTGAAATACTTGTTTGCATAAACGGGTAGAAAATTTGCGTAGGCCGTCACATATCTGTCCGTATTGGAATAGTCCATTTCCCATGTCCAATTGCCTGAAATTGGTAGATTAGGATTTTGACCTGTTAAACTATTCCTCCATATACCCCAATCTGTTTGAGAACTAAAATTCATTCTCTCCTCAAAATAATCATATGGTGGGTTAGAAACTCCTTGCGTAATATTATTAAATTTAAACACATTAACTGTCCCTGGAGTAAAGTCAGCCGTACTTACAGAATTCACTAAATTAGCAGGATTTGGCACCGTAACCCCCATATCCACGATATAGGCAGAACCAGTTAGATTGACACCGCCTGAGGTCAGGTCACCAGAGTAATTTCCAAAGACAACACCACCAGCCCCTGAGGGATTGCTATATAGACCAATGAGCCTTGTATATGGCGATGGAGAGCCTTTTACCCCAGCAATTGTTCCAATTATAGCCCCATTATTACAAGTTGAAGGACTGCAGGAAAAATCGGTCTGGCTAAACAAAAGTGGTGATGTGGTTCCAGTATATGTGCCTGTGATTGTAGAGTTCACAGGAGATGTTGCTGAAGAGCCCCAGAGATTACCAAATACCTTAATTAAGCCTGTTAAATTACCATCAGGTGTATTATCAGGCTTTGTCATATTCATTGATACAGTGGTGTCAATTAGGGGTGTAGGTGGAGGAGGTGGTGGCGGTGGTGGTTCTGGAGTTGGTTCTGGAGTTGGAGTCGGTTGCGGTGTAGGAGTAGGAGTAGGTGTAGGTGTAGGTGTAGGGGTAGGTGTTGGTGTAGGAGTAGGTGTTGGTGTAGGAGTAGGAGTTGGTGTAGGTGTAGGTGTAGGTGGAGGAGGAGGTGGTGGCGGCGGTGGCACTGGTGGCTGGGGTTGAAGAACAGGGTTTGGGCTGTTGTTTAATACAACAGGACCGCCTGGACCTGTTGTTTGGGTCCTAGGGCCTGTGCCTGCTGGTATTATCTCTATGACCACCGGTACAGATGCTATCTGTGGAGCACCCCCGCCAGAAAAAGAACCTATAATGCCCGTCTGACCAGGTGAACCACCTGTTACTACCTTGCCTGTTGTATCCTGCCCTGTGGTAGGCGGTTGTTCTTTGGGTTTAGGGGTCACATCATTAATGAGGTTATTCATCTCTTGCTCTGGTGCTGGCTTAGGTGGTTGAGGTGCAGACTTTGGTAAAACCGTAGTTATCGTGCCCTCTGTTAGTGTTTGAACCAAATGAGGCATGGTTACATTAAACACTGCCACCATACCCTTCTGCACCAAGAAACCTGATAGATTACCTATATGGAATGAAAACCAGCTTGTCCCTCTCACACCTGCTACTGCATTTGGGGTATGGACCTCAAACTTGTTTTTATCTGGGTTAAGATTGATCTTACCCACATTTACAGGTGTAACGACGGTCTGTATCTTGCCACGGGGCATTTTGATAACACTCTTTGATTCTTGCTCTGTGGAGGTGTATTCAGATACATCTACCCTTGTCTTTTGGGCAAGTCTAACTATGTTGCCATCATTAAAGATTATCTCAGCCTTTGAGTCTGCCTTTGTCCTCACAACATCCTTAACAAATACAGGGTCTCCCTCTTTTGCAGGCACAGCAGGTAGTTTTCCACCCCTTAGAAAATCAACACTCCCCTCTATCGCAGCGATCTTTCCTACTTGTTCAGACCCATACGCTATCTGATATGCCGAGACGACTAAAAGAACAATCAGGATTGACATTAGCCATATATTCTTCCTTTTATTCATCTTTGTCTCTCCTTTTAAAACCTATATTCAATGCCTGCCATAAAGACAGTTTTGTGGTAATCATATAGGGGGATATTGGATTTTACCTTAGTATATACGACTTGCCCACTTGCATAAAGGCTCTTGATAAACTCCCATGAAAAGCCTGCATTTAATGTGTATGTATCGTCTTTTCTCTTAATGCCAAAGATAGTGTTTTCGTTTTTATAATCCTGAAGGTATGCATCTGCAGATAAGATCATATCTACCTTTTGCATTATTGGTGCAATCAGAGAGATATTAAATCTATTCCCCCTGTTTTTCCAATTGGTTCCCTTTGTATTATCAAAAATGTATTCGTATCTGAGATTTAACAATCCCCTACCTTCTGTAAATGGATACATATGCCCTATCCCACCGCTTACGAGATTAGAATCCCTCTCCTCATCAGGGTCAAGCGCCTCTTGAATCATGTTTCTATGGGCATATGACCCAAACACATAGGTGATCTGCCCCGGCAAAAGGACATAATTTACGGTGGGTTTTACTGTAAAGGTAGCCATATAACCCTTTTCATCAAGAAGGTTGTAAGTGTAAGACAATGGAACGGTAAAAGAGCCATTTTTAAGGCTATAACCCGGGGTGATTGAGATATTTTGACTTATTGCATTGTATTCTTTTAATTTTTTGTAGAATGTCCCAGATATATTGTATTGTGCAGAAAATATAAGGTCTCCTTCCGTTAAGGGATTAAAAGTGATACCAAAATTCCCTGTAATAGCATGGTCTTTTTTGTCTGAAGGGGGCAAGCCAACATCGGTTGATGGCTGGGCTGTTACATTGGTGTCATATACATAAGAAAGACCCAATGATAATCTAACTGGTCTATACCCTTCAATAGACTGCGCCATTGCCTTTTCGTAATCCCTTGCAAATTTACCCAGTTCTGAATCTGGGTTTGCCTCAATTACTGCCTTGAGACTCCTCATAGCAAGGCTTGTTTTTCTCTGTTTTGTATATGCAATGGCTATCTGCAGGTCAACAGCTTGTGAGATTGAGGGGTCTTCCTTCTTTGCCTTCTCAAAAGAATCTATAGCCTTTGATGTTTCGTCAATCTTCATAAAGACAAGCCCCTTGAGAAAGGCTATCTTGGCTGGTTGAATCTTTAATGCCTCTGCCTTAGAGATATAATCAATCGCCTCTTTGGTCTTATCTAAACTGTAAAACATCTCTATCAATTCGCCGTATGCCTCAATGACTGGTGGTTTTAACTCTATTGCGTCTTTGAAGTATTCAGATGCCTTTTCGTATTCTCCTGTTTGTTTAAAAGACAAGCCGAGATAAAAAGCCACAATTGATGATGATCTATTCTTTTGGCGGGCTGCAAAGAGGTATTCAAATGCCTCTTCGAAATTTTCTGCCTTATAATTCTCAATGCCCTTTTTGAGTTCTTCCTCCCAGGCATATCCTTGATCAAAAACTAAAAAAAGGGTTGATAATACAATGAGTAAAAAAAATTTTTTCATGTGCACACCTTCTTATAGTTTATTAGGTTTGTAGCACAATTTGCCTATAATACATAAATCCACTCAAAATTGCAATAACAATTTTATACTGATATAATTCTAAGCATCATGCTGAATTTACCTGCCGAAAAACTTAATCTGCTTTTGGAGATATCGGGTATTCTCAACTCATCCCTTGAGTTATCAGAGGTAAAAAAGAGGGCAATCTCATCTGCCATGAGGTCACTGGATGCTGATGCTGGTAGCATCATGTTTCTTGACTCCCAAACAGGTGATCTTTTTTTTGATGTGGCGTTGGGTGATAAGGCTGATGAGATAAAGACTGTAAGACTTCCCAAGGGGCAAGGCATAGGGGGATGGGTAATCAAGAATAAGAAACCTTTGGTCATAAATGATGTTCAAAGAGACAATAGGTTTTTCAGAGAAGCAGATTTTAAGAGTGGATTTCGGACAAGGAATATGATCTGTGTCCCCCTTTTGACACGTCACAGGATAATAGGTGTGTTACAGATTATAAACAAAAAAGAGGGAGACTTTACAGATGACGATCTCACTTTATTAACATGTCTTTCAAATCAGATAGCCATTTCCATAGAAAATGCACTATTGTATGAAGAGTTAAGAGAGACATTTTATTCAACTATACATTCACTCGCTGATGCAGTAGAAAAGAGAAACTTCTTACTATCTGGGCATACAAAAAGGGTCACAAAATACTGCATGGCAACTGCAAAAGAACTTTCTCTCTCACCCAAAGACACTATAAATCTGAAACTATCAGCAATACTACATGATATTGGCAAGGTTGTTTTATCTGACAACCTTCTTCAGGACAACAAACAATTCAGTTATCAAGAAAAAATGTCTTTTCAGATGCATTCAGTATATGGTGCAGAGATAATCTCACATATCAAATCACTCAGGGATATCATCCCTGTGGTGAGGCATCATCACGAAAGATACAATGGTAGCGGATATCCTGATGGTCTTCAGGGTGATGAAATCCCTTTTCTTTCAAGGATTATTGCAGTAGCGGATGAATTTGACATATTATCAAAGGCAAAAAATCTACCATATGAAACTGCTATTAAAACGATTAAAGATAATATCTGGATTGAATTTGATGGAGAGATTGTTATGGCATTTTGTGTTGGCTTGAAAAAAATAACGGATAAAGAGGAGACAACGATATGAGATTAAAGGTATTAGGATGTTCAGGGGCAGAGATGCCAGGACACAGTCCATCAAGCTTCATTATTGACGAAATCATTGCCCTTGACGCAGGGAGTATCACATCAGCCTTGACAGAGAAACAACAACGGAAGATAAAGGGTATCCTTGTTACACATGCACACTTAGACCATATCAGTGCTATACCCTTTCTTGCTGATAACCTTATCATAAGCAGACCTGACCTAAGGTTTGAGGTCTTTTCACTAAGGCCCATAATTAAGGCAATGAAAGATAATCTCTTAAACTCTACAATATGGCCTGACTTCACAGATATTCCCCACCCAAAAGATGGGATTATTAAACTTGTTGAGTTGCGAGAATCAGAGGAGACAACTATTTATGACTATAAGATAACCCCTATTGCAGTTAATCATACAGTGCCTGCGGTTGGGTATCTCGTTGTTGACAAAGATGGAAAGAGCCTCTTTTACACCGGGGATACAGGCCCAACGAGTAAAACATGGAAAAGGTTGGGTGATAGATGCCTTGATGCCCTGATAATAGAGGTATCATTTCCAAACAAGATGAAGGAGTTGGCTCTCATTACAGGACATCTCACAGCAGAGCTCATGTCTGCCGAACTAAAGTCTATAAAGTGTATGCCAAAGAGGGTCTTCATCACTCACCCTAAACCCCAGTATCTCAAGCAGATCTCGTCGGAGTTAAAGATGTTAAGGATGAAGAATCTATCAATGTTAAGTGACGGAAAGGTTATTAATATTTAGAACCTCAGTCAGTTAATACGTGATCTTAGGCCGAGTTTGTATAGGATATTAGCCATAACACAAAATCCTGTAAAGGCAAATATCAAGAGATTTACCCCAACAAGTCCAGTAAGTAATACCCAATAGGGGCTATGAAACCATGTCAACACACTACTAAGTAATGTCATTACACCGGCAACTAACCATATAACCCTTTCAAGATACCAACTGTCTGTTTTAGCGATATACATCACTGCCTCCTTGAGATAGCAAAAGAATCAAAACATCTTAATTGTACAATAAAAGGGTGTTCGAAGTTCAAAATCTTTGGGATTCGAATCACTGTCAATACATATTCATTTGACATCAGGTCTTATTTTTTAATATCTTTATATCCATTGTGGTTTTGGTAATCATCTTAATAATAACTATCCTTTTCCCTTTGCATCATTATGTTTTGGCTCAAGACATCAAAGGTATTCAACCGCTTCAACCCTATGGCGTGTTCTCTACAATAAGTGCTGAAAGTCTAAAACAAAAAGAACTTGGTTTATCGTTGAGCCTTGAGAGGTCAAGGGCTCCAGATTTATATCGTATAAATATGCAAACGGCATATGGATTGAAAGACAATATTGAAATACACGCTAATCTACCTTACATCTTTAAGTATGAACAAAATCTTTATGGTTTTGAAGATATACTCTTTGGATTCAAACATCGACTAAACGATGAAGGTAAATTTGACCCGGCAGTTGCTTATATAATTACCCTCTCACCTGGATTGGGGAGAGACGAATTTTCTACCGATGGCCGTTTAGGTGTCGGTGCAATACTGACCAAAAAGGTGGGACCGTTTAAAGGTCATGCAAACTTCTTGCTTTACCAACCCTTTAAATCAGGTATGACAAGGGAGTATATACTTAATGTTGGCACAGAGCTTGCCATTACACATAGTTCAAAGATATTGGCAGAGTTGATTGGCAGGAAAAACTATACAATAAATAAGATTGACTTGCTTGAATGGCGTATTGGTCTTAGGCAGGAGACCATTAACAATCTACACACAAGCATTGGTATAGGCTTTGACATTAAGGATAGAAAACCTGATTATCGTCTCTTGTTTTCGATAGGTTATATATTACAGGGGAAAAGGTCTCCGATACAAAGAATATATGAGGATTAGAAAATCCAACGCCTTATCAGCCCCAAAAATGTTACCAAACTAGTCTCTTATCGGACATAGATGCCTGAAAAGGCTTTGTTGCAGCACCTTTACACATGTAGCGCCCTAATTTCTATCTGCATTTTTTTATGTAATCATCATTATTGTGAATTAGGAGTGCTACATTAATTTAGTTAATCCCTTATGGCGAAATATGTCTGTTTGTCTTTGATTGATTGAACTAATGTGCAGAGTCTGTTTTGAATCATCAACATCCTCTGTGAAGATTTTCTGTCTGTCTCGTGGTCATAACCCAAGAGGTGCAGGATACCATGTATAATTAATCTCAACAACTCATCATCAGGATCGATACCGTATTCATCAGCCTGCTGTATTGCCCTCTCAGGGCATACAACCACATCGCCAAGCATGCCGTTATCAAGACATGCCTCAGGGGCAAATAGGGGAAAGGATAATACGTCTGTGACCTTGTCAAACCCACGATACCTCTTATTCATCTTTCTTATCGCATCTTTTCCGACAAGGACTACACAGACCTCTAATCCTTCAAATCCTTTGACAGGTATCGACCTCTTCAGTAAGCCTTGAAAGTATCTGGTCTCGGTAAGGGTTTGGATAGTCTTTCTAAGATTGTTGAGGTTTATTTTTATCGATCGCTGACGGTTCTGAAGGTATATCAGCATTGATCTCTCTTTCTTTCCCCTTCCCATTAGACTGGGGTTTCTCTGGTATTGAATCCTTTATCTTTGATGATAATTCTGGATAGGTCACCCTCTTGTGAAAGATGCTTGTCAAGACATATGTAAACTTCTTCTTGATGACGGATATGTCCTTTAGTGTTAATTCACACTCATCTATCTGGCCATCAAGAAAGATGTTATTTACTATCCTATCTACAAGTGCAGAGATCCTTGCAGGTGTGGGATCAATGAGCGTTCTTGATGCTGCCTCTACTGCATCAGCCATCATTACCAGCGCTGCAATCCTCGTTTGAGGCTTAGGACCAGGGTATCTATAATCCTCAGGCAGGACTATCTTATCGGTGGTCTGTTCCAGTGCCTTTTGATAAAAAAAGGTTATAAGGCTTGTTCCATGATGTTGTTGTATAGAGTCTGAGACGATGGAAGGCAACTTGTGTTGTTTTGCCAATTCAATACCCTCTTTTACATGTGAGATAAGTATCATACTGCTCATATGTGGTGTAAGTTTGTCGTGCTTGTTTATACCAGAAGACTGGTTTTCAACAAAATATTCTGGCATCTTAATCTTCCCAATGTCATGGTAATAAGATGCCACCCTCGCCAATAAAGGATTAACGCCCACTGCCTCCGCAGCCGCCTCTGCTAAATTACCAACTATTATACTGTGGTGATATGTGCCTGGAGCAGATATCATCAGATTCTTCATCAAAGGATGTTCTAAGTCCAAGAGTTCAAGCAGGCTGATATCCGTGGTCAAAGAAAATACAGACTCAAAAAACGGCAGTAAGACAAACAAAAAAGAGGCTACCGTAAAACCAGACATTAGAGCATATGTGACTGTGTGAAATATGACTACATCGGTAAGCATATCGCCCCTTGCCATCAGAGATATAACTGCTGTGACAACACTAACAATGCTTACAATAAGACCCGCCTTAAGTATGGCAGTCCTTCTTTTGCATCTTATAATACTAAACGCCCCTATAATACTGCCAAGAAATGCAAAGACTGTATATGAAGGGTCATAGAGCCAGATGCCTGCTAAAATACTAATAATGAAAGAAAACATTATGGCGGTGTGAAAATCAAATATGAGCGTAATAAGCATTGCACCAACAGGCACAGGGATACCATATATAAACGAGAGATGATTGCCTGTGCCAAAACCCTTGTTTAGGGCATCAAGTATTAGATAGGAAAATTTAATCAACAAGAGCGTGCCAGCAAATATAATTGCAAGCACCAATAGCATCTTTGGATTTTTTATATAAACAGGTTTATACCTCATGATATCTTTACAGAATACAAATACCAAAAGGGCTGATATCAAAAAGACGCTTACAAACCTGTCGAACCCCTGTTTATCGTATAGTATAAAAGACGATAACAGTGCCACAGAGACTATGATGATGTATAGGAGATAATTGTTTTTGATATATCTTTGGACATTGTTGAGTAGATTAGAATAAACAGACTTCTTGCCCTGAGTGCTACTCTCCATTTGACCTCTTTTCGTATCGCTCGTAAGCCTTTACTATCTCTTGAACGAGTCTGTGTCTTACTACATCCCTGTCGGTAAAATGAACTATCTTGATGTCTTCAATATCCTGACAAACCTTTATAGCCTCAACAAGTCCAGACGGTTTACCATGTGGCAAGTCTATCTGCGTTATATCCCCTGTTATCACTGTCTTTGAACTAAAACCAAGCCTTGTCAGATACATCTTCATCTGCTCAGATGTGGTATTCTGTGCCTCATCCAGGATTATGAAGGAATCGTTGAGTGTCCTGCCCCGCATAAATGCAAGTGGTGCTATCTCAATAACACCCTTTTCTATCAGTTTTGAAGCCCTTTCTATCTCCATCATATCAAAAAGTGCATCATACAGTGGCCTAATATATGGGCTTACCTTCTCTTCAATATCACCCGGCAAAAAACCCAACTTCTCGCCTGCTTCAACAGCTGGTCTTACCAAAACTATCCTTGACACCTTTTTTGTAAGATAGGATTGTATAGCCATTGCCATCGCAAGGTATGTCTTGCCTGTGCCAGCAGGCCCAATACCAAAAACCACATCATAAGAACCAATGGCATCTACATAGATCTGTTGGTTTTCTGTCTTCGGGATAATGAGCCTCTTTTTTGATGGTATTGAAATACCTTTTTCAAAGATATTCCTTAATGAAATATCCTTACCCTCTGCGATGTCCTTGACTGTATTGCTGATATCTTCTGGTTTTAGAAGGTAGCCTTTTTTGTTTATCTCCCTGATGTCGTTGATTAGTCTCTCTGCCTCAAATACCCTTTCTTCATCACCATATATAAAAAGTGAGTTTCCCCTGATCCCAATCTCTACAGAGAGTGATCTTTCAATAAACCTCAAGGTCTTGTCAGCACTACCGTGGATAAAAGGATAATCATCCTCATCATTTAGACTTATTTCAGCTTTCATCTTGACATTACCTAACTGTAATAAATCCTTTTAGCCCTGTCTGTTTCTCAATGGATATGAGAGCCCTTTCAGCCTCCTTCTTATTTGAGTAACTTCCTACCCTCACCTTGAAATATATGCTGTCCTTGTCCTTATTTACAATGTATGCATTTATACCTTTGCCCTTTAATTGGGTCTTGAGTTCTTCAGCCCCTGACCTGCTCGGGAAGGCTCCGAGTTGAATCGTATAATTTTTTACCTTTGTAGAAGTTTGTTTTTCTATCCTTTTTTCATCAACCTTAGGTGCGCTTTTTGTTTGATCCTGCTCCAAATCCTGTCTCTTTTCAGGCGTTAACCTCTTTTCAAATCCCCTTGGAGATGATAGGTCCTGTTTTTGCTCCTGTATGATTATCTTTGGCTCTTCGGTTTTCTTTTCAACCTCTTTCTTTTCAACAGGTTTATCTGTTTGTTTTACATCATCAATGTCAGATGGGACAACCTTGTTTGTCTGTGGAGTGGGTGAAGGGGGTGGTGGCGGTTCAAGGACCCTTTTTTCATCGTTAGTGATCCGTTTGGGCGGCTTTTCAGTTATATGCTCAACCTCAAGGCTGCCGGATGTGCCAGTCTTAAAACCTATGAAATACCCCAATGCGAGACTTATCACCGAAATGATTATTGCACCAACTATTACTGATGTTCTATTTAAGAGC
>JBDNDH010000079.1:0-6293 GCA_046719235.1 Thermodesulfovibrionales bacterium | reverse complement strand
ATATGGTGGTGCTCAGTGGTTACCTATTTCTAAACCTTTTGGTTGGGTGGACGGTCTTGCATGCAGAGAAGAAAGGGATTGCACCGCCTAAATGGATAAAACCCTTTATATACATCTCTATTGCCTGGGCGCCTTCAATTCACACAGTTACAGCATTTTTGTATGCTGGATTGCCTGGAAGGCATTTCTGGCTCACGGCAATAATGGCAGCGAGATTTTTGGCATCTGCCTTTGCAAGTGGACCTGCTCTATTGATATTATTATGTCTCATCGTGAGGAAATTCACAAAGTTTGACCCAGGCAAAGAGGCAATACAGGCATTGGGTAAGATTGTAACATACTTCATGATAACAAATGTGTTTTTCCTTGGTTTAGAGTTCTTTACAGCGTTTTACAGTGGTATACCAGGGCACACCCATCCATTCGTCTATCTGTATGCTGGATTAGACGGATATAGCAAACTTGTCCCTCTTATGTGGCTTAGTTCAATCTTGGCAGTAGTATCACTTGTATTGTTAATCTTCCCACAACTTCGTAGGAATGAGACCATTCTTGCAATAGCATCTATCTGTGTCTTCTTCTCACTTTGGATAGATAAGGGGTTTGGGCTCATCGTGGGCGGTTTTGTGCCAAATCCATTTGAGAAGATCACAGAATACTGGCCTACAATACCTGAGGCTACTATATCCCTTGCGGTTTGGGCTGTTGGTGCGCTTGTGCTGACAGTTCTTTATAAGATTGCGGTTTCTATCAAAGAGACATCTGGCGGGGACGCAGCACACTAATTATATGGGGTGGGTAAACCACCCCATTTTAATTCAATTCACATTGATTTTGTCATCTGTAGTATCATTTTTATGGCTTCCTGTAATGTTTTAGCACGTGGCACATTTGTATCGTCGTTTTGTCCAATGAGTATCCCTGTTGCACCAACGGCTGTTGCAGTCATTACATCAGACATCTTGTCACCTATAAAAAAAGACTGCTTCAGGTCAATGTTATGTTTGATTCTTGCATTTAGTAATAAACCTGGTTCAGGTTTTCTACAACTACAAAAATCTTCTGGCAGATGTGGGCAGTAATAAAAATTGTCAAAATGGTGATTTTCAATAAAATATTTGTTGACCTTGATCACAAATTCCTCATCAACTATCTTTCTTGATATCCCAGATTGATTTGTGATGCCAATCAAAAGGTAACCAGCCTTTTTGAGTGTCTTTAGGGTCTTTAGGTCATATGGTTCAAAATCATCCCATTTGTTTAAATAGTGTGCATCTTTACATAGCGTCCCATCTCTATCAAAGAATACGGCTTTTTGTTTTGGCAAGAGATTAATAACCTCAAAAAAGACATCATCTGAAGAGATGCTCGATATACACCTCATATCGCCTTGAGGGCATGTCCTTTTGAAGCAGGGGCTACATGTCAGTGGAGACTTTAGAGATTTGAAGCCATTTTCATTGTAACCTGTAAGGTTTGGATCTGTAGATGTAAAGATACCAACCGTCGGGGTCATTACTGCCCTGGCTATATGAAGTGGGCCTGAGTCGTTTGTGATTATCGCATCACATTCGGATATGAGCGCAATCAATTCCCTCAATGTAGTTTGCCCAGAGAGATTGATATGCTGACCTTTTAGGAGTTGTTGAATCTCATAGATCTTTAGATCTTCGGGGTCGTTTCCAAAAAGGACTACTGACCCCCCTGTTTTTATGAAAAACCAGTTAGCCACCTCTGCAAATCTATCTGGCAACCACATCTTTGTCTTTCCAAAGGCTGCACTTGCACAGATACCGAGTATTGGCCTGCGAAGACTTGATAACCTTTGTCTTGCATGAATTCTCTCATTTATATCAAGAAAGATCCAAGGGTTTTTGCTAAATGCCTTAATACCATCAAAGGCAGGTATGTTTAGGAAATAGTCTATATGATGGATTTTTCTATCTTGTCTGTCATAGGGGATTTTTTTTGTCAAAAGCCATCCCCTACTATCCCTGTTGTACCCTATCCTTTCTTTTATGCCAGAAAAAAAGGATATTAGTCCGGCGTCAAAGGCATTTTGCAATAGATAAGCCTTTGTGAAGTTCATTTTTTTTAGATTCCAAAGAAGTCTTGTTTTACCAATCACACCTCTATCCTTGCTGGCGTATGGGATTATGTTGTCTATGTAGGGTTGTTTCTCAAAGATTGGAATGACAGAAGGTTTCAATAGTAATGTGACACTTGAGGATGTATTGCCCTTCTTGATGCTTTCAATAGAAGGGAGGGTCATAACAGCATCGCCAACCCAGTTTACGCCTCTTATAAGGATATTTTGTGCACTCATTGTCTTTGAATAAATAAAAAGGGGGACTCTACATAATCCCCCTTTTAGCGGATATGGTTATAGTCAAAAAAATACGAGAGTTTACATGTTTACTAAAAAAGGCAATGTTAACATCTTTAAAAAACCTTAACGATACCTCAAAGATCAATATCCATATTATAAAAACGCATATAAAGACCTATTTAGCATGTTTATAGATAGATATCTATTTTTTCTTGATGTAAAGCTCCCAAATACCCTTGTCTTCAACCTTTACAGAGTCAAACTCGTAGCCCTGTTTTTCAGCATATCTTGGGATTGAGTCCTCCGCAGAAGCAGGGGCATCACATAGTATTTTAAGGATACTCCCTGAAGGCATCTTCTCTAATTGTTTCTTTGTAAGTACCAATGGATATGGGCAAACCCTTCCAAGAACATCAAGCACTTCATTTGGTGTCTGAGACTTTAAATCTGCCATAACGATAAACCTCCTTGTTAATTTTTGATTCTAAAAAAATTGCAGGTGATCTACATCATCCATAATTTTTTGGATATGGTCAAACGGGACGATTTCGGCCTTTTTGTCAGCTCCAATCTCTTCTGCATCTGTAACAACATCAGAGCTGCTCAAACCAAACCTTTCTAAATCCTCTTTGCATATGTAGACCTGAAGATCAACCAATAATGCATTTTTTATGTGAGTCTCCATACTTGTATTGTTGTAGTGTTTCATGCATTGTTGTTCTTTTAAACAGTTTAATACTCCATCGCCTATAAAGCATACAACTGGTTCAATCATATCGCCATCATCGAGATAAACATCCACACTCTGGGATGCTATTGCATGTGTTAAGCCAAGCCTTGAGGTCTCTCTGTTGTAAGGTAACGATTTAATAACAAATGCTATCTTTTTGTGCATGGATACTAATCACCTCCTATCATCAATACCCTATCTGCAGTAAAACAACTTGCAAGATACCAGTCCATAGTGTTTCTTTTACAACAAGAAATAGTGTCATCTTTGTGATAACCCCTTGCCTCTGAACATGCATCACAAGTGGCTATATTAAATTTGCCTGTTGCATACATCTCTTCAATAGTTTTTAGGTGATAGGAATAATCCTGAAACGATTTCTGCCCTTTTTTTGATAGCATAGTGGCGTTGCCCGATAGCCATAGGTCAACATTGTGGCCTTTCTTTATGGCAGACTCTGATAGCTTTACAGCAAAGTCAAGGGCATAAGAGCCAACTAAAGATGCAAATGTTCCTATTGTCAATTTCCCCACGATTACCTCCTTTTATAACCAGATTAACTTTTCGTATTCGTTAAAGATTAAATCTACTAAGTCATCATATCTTACGGGTATTATCCTTTTGTCAATATTTTCAACCTTAAAGCCTCTTGTTTCTATATCTTCGGTAAGAACATAGAAATCGACATTCTTTTTGTCTAAAATTGGGGAATGTTTGCCATTTTCCTTGATTACTAAATGATAAATACCATTTCCAACAAAGACAATACCTAATTTTGTAGTTTTGATCCTTTCTAAGATGTCGGCACCGTGTCGGTAATGACTTAAAAAGGCAAGCAGTTTCATATTATAGATGTATCCTCCCTTGCTATTTTCTATAGAATGATTTATAACAATATTAAACAGATATTGTCAATCCTAATCAGAAGTTGAAAATTCATAGTCAGTCATGTTTAATAGTAATTTCATTTTTATCAATTCTTTTTGATATGATATCTAAAATGCAAAAGGTTTTTAGTAGACCAAGATCACTCACAAACAGGCCATTTCATTACTGCCCAGGGTGTGGACATAGCATAGTGCATAGGTTGATTGCTGAGTGTATTGATGAACTTAGGATAAGTGCCGATGTTATTGGTATAGCACCTGTGGGGTGTGCCGTCTTTGCTTACGACTATTTTGACTTTGATATGATTGAAGTAGCGCATGGCAGACCGCCAGCGGTTGCAACCGCTATTAAAAGGCTTTTGCCTCAAAAGGTGGTTTTTTCCTACCAGGGAGATGGAGACCTTGCCGCAATAGGCACTGCGGAGATAATCCACGCTACAGCAAGGGGAGAAAACATCTCTGTCTTTTTTATAAATAATGCCACTTATGGTATGACAGGTGGGCAGATGGCACCCACAACTCTATTGGGACAGAAGACCAAGACCACAATATACGGTAGGGATAAAGGTCAATCTGGCTCACCACTAAAGATGGCTGAGATAATATCTCAGATTGATGGCTCTGTTTTTGTTGCAAGATCTGCGATTGATTCAATAAAAAATATCAAGCAGACACGCAGAATGGTTGAAAAGGCATTTAAATATCAGATAGCGAACAAGGGTTTTTCCTTTATAGAGATATTATCACCGTGTCCTACTGATTGGTATCTAAAACCTGTGGAAGCGTTAAAATGGATAACAGAGGTAATGTCAAAGACTTACCCTTTAGGAGTCCTTAAGGATATATGGAAAGATCAATTGTAATTGCAGGTTCTGGTGGACAGGGTGTGATATTTACGGGCGAGGTGTTGGCATCTGCCGCAATGAACAAAGGGCTTAATGTTACCCTCTTTCCATCTTACGGTGTTGAAAAGATTGGTGGGACATCCAGATGCACAGTAATAATCTCAGATGATATGATTGGTTCACCTGTTACTGACAAAATAGATATCTTAGTAGCGATGAACAATTGGGGATATGAGAGTTTTTACAACAGGTTACACCCCAATGGTTTGCTAATTTTTGATAGTTCTATTGTTAAGGAATATACGCAGATACATGGTGTTACTCTTGTGCCAGTGATGGCATCAGATATAGCAATACAGGCTAACAGTAAATTGGGTTCAAATATGGTTTTGTTAGGCGTTTTGGGTTCTGTTAGCGGACTTTTTACCAGAGATGAGATCTGCAAGTCATTAACACAGGTTACGCCATTACACAGGAAAGATTCTATAAAACTGAATAAGCAATTAATCAAAGAAGGATACAGACTATATGAAGATAAGAAAGGCAAAAATAAGTGATATAAAGTCTATACAGATGCTTATAAATATGCATGCAAAAAAAGAGGAGATGTTGCCTCGTGCACTCAATGACCTGTATGAAAGTGTGAGGGACTTTTTTGTGGCTGAGGAAAGAGGGGTTATTGTAGGGACATGTGCACTGAGGGTTTTGTGGGAAGACCTCGCAGAGATAAGGTCTCTTGCTGTCAAGGATGAGTTGCAACGTAAAGGGATTGGTAGCAAACTTGTAGAGACCTGTCTTAAGGAGGCAGATGAATTAGGTATAAAGAGGGTTTTTGCCCTTACCTATCAGAGAGATTTCTTTAAGAAGATTGGATTTAAGGATATATCTAAGAAAAAATTACCGCAAAAGATATGGGGTGATTGTTTAAGGTGTCCAAAATTCCCAGATTGTGATGAACATGCGGTTATTATTACACTTAAAAAATAGCCTGCAAAACTCATAAGATTAGAAGATATCTATAACTGCTAAATCTAAATCGTATCCCATAACCCCCTCAAATCATCCTATTTGACCGAATCATGGTTTATTGCCTCAGGGCAGTTGACAAATCCCCTTGTTTTAGATATAATTGAGAATAGATATCAATTTTGGGGAGGATGAGATGAGAGTGTTAATCTTGTTGTTGGTATTTCATGCTTTTGTATTAAGTTCTTTTACTATGGCAGAAGAGGTAACATACCGTAAACACATCAAACCCATATTTGACAAACACTGCCATTCATGTCATGGAAAGGATTCAGCACCAGAGTATTATGCCTTTAAAGAGGACTCTCAAAAGTGGATGTCAAAAGGCCAAGGCATGCGGATGGATACTTATAGCCATCTGATATTCTACACTGCATGGCCAGACACTGGTTCATTGATGAGAAGGCTTGATGATGGTAAGGTGGCAGGCAAAGAGGGAAATATGTATAAGTATCTCGGCTCCACTGAGGAAGAAA
>JBDNDH010000078.1:0-6389 GCA_046719235.1 Thermodesulfovibrionales bacterium | reverse complement strand
GATATAATCCTTAAGATGTGTCATGACCCCTCGTATCTCATGGGTATCGGGGAGAGTATTTGCTATTAAATCAATATATTGTCTTTTTTGCAGTATCCTTAATGATTCATTGAGGTTTAGGTCAAAAACCCAAGATAACTGAAGGAGTTTAAAGTCGTTGAGACACTTCACATCTGATAGTCTTAGCATGGTATTGTTGTATATCCCTTCAACGAAGGAAGGGGAATAGGTTGGTGTATCTGGAAAGCCAAGACCGACTGCCGATGGCCTTGTAGAATCGTCTTCATTGTAAAAGTCTATAAATACCTTCCAGATGTCAAGTTTATCGGCATCCCTTACCACTTTAAGGGCAGTAATGGTATCTTCGTCGGTAATATCTGGGGGTATATGGTATGCATTGTGGAACTTTACCGCGTTGATGATTATCCCCTTTTGCCTTTCGTTAAATTCGTCAAGAAGATTGCCCCTTTGCAATACTAATGATGAGAGCAACCCGTGATTTACCGATTCGCTATCTTTAAATGTCCTGTATTGCATGTATTGGGGGAATCTACCTAAATCATGATAAAGACTACTGATCCATGTGATATCTCTTAATTCTGGATGGACGGCATCCCCCAGTATCTCATCTGAGTTATCGCAAACCCTCAATGAGTGTTTTTCCTTCAACTTATAATTTTTGAAATGCTCATCATCTTCAAAGTAAAAGGCAGAACAAAAACCAACAAACATCGCACGATGACGCTCTCTAAGTTCCATATTCATATCCCCTATAATTATTGATGGTTTTAGGATATAATAATGTCAGTCATGCAATTTTTCAATCGTATGGGAGGCAAAAGTGTATTGTAGGTTATTTTTTATCATCGTCTTAGTTTTTATATCTATCCCTTGTCCTGTCTTTTCTGAACAGGCTATGAGGGATTTTGCCAAGGGTAATGAATATTTCAACAAGGGTGACTACGATAAGGCTATCGTTGAATATACAAAGGTAATCAGGGCAAAGCCAGACTTTCTTGACGCCTTTTTCAATAGGGGATTGGCTTATTATAAAAGGGCTAAATATACCGACGCAATCAATGACTTTAACAAGGTAATCAGTGCCGATAACAAAGACCCCGAGATATTTTTCCATAGAGGGCTTGCATACCTTCAAAACAAGGAATACGATAAGGCAATCAACGATTACAATGAAACCTTATCACTAAACCCAAGATTCGTAGATGCCTATGTAAATAGAGGTATTGCATATGCCAAGAAGGAGATGTTTGATAAAGCCATCGAGGATTATAACAGGGCAATCTCTATCAGCCCTAACGATATGCATTCATACTATTCAAGAGGGGTGGCATTTTTTAAGAAGGCTATGGAAGACTTCAAAAAGGCATGTGAAAACGGTATTAATCAAGCTTGTGTAGAGTTTAAAAAATATTCAGAAAAATAACATGTAGAGGTAGATAGCATGCCATATGTAAATATCAAGGTAACAAAGGAAGGATTGACCCCTGAAAAGAAGTCAGCCTTGATCAAATCTGTTACAGAACTGCTCAGGGATCTTTTGGGTAAAAACCCTCAAACCACCGTTGTAGTCATTGATGAGGTAGAGACAGACAATTGGGGTGTTGGCGGTGAGACAGTAACAGAAAGGAGAAAAAAGGGGCTATGAATAGCTCAATGAAGGACTTTTTGTATGCAAGCTCAGTAGGCATACATTTTGTGCTATGTACAATCGTTGGTCTCGGTATGGGGTATTTTCTTGACAAGTTTTTTGGCACCTTCCCATATCTTTCGGTCATCTTCTTTATCATAGGGATTGCAGCAGGGGTGAAGGAACTTTTAAGGATTGCAAAGAAGGAGCGTCAAAAGGATCAAGATGAGGGATAACTGGGATAAAAGTTTAAAAAAGATAAGTCTTTATTCAACTTACATCATAGCCCCGCTATCAATTGTAGCCCTCTTGATGTATGGCTGGAAGGCATCTCTAAGCCTCTTGCTTGGTGGTTTATTTGCGATACTGAATTTTCGGGGTGTCATCTGGGGTGTTGAAAACATTATCGCACTTGATAAGGGCAAGTCAAAGATGATGTTTATGACATTTTTTAGGTTGATGGTATTATTCTCAATCCTTCTTATACTGCTCATCTTTGATGTAATTCATATCCCCGCAATAGCAGTTGGTCTCACGATTGTCTTTTTGCTTATTTTATTAGAGGGGCTAAACAGGGCAAGGCAGATCAAGGACGATGCTTAATTACCTATTGATCGTTGCAATTATACTCCTTCTGCTTGCCTTAAAGCTGAGCAAATACGTCATATTGGCTATAGTTGTTGCACTCTTGATATTTATGCTTGTTTATAATCTAAAGAAAGGCAAAGGAGGTAAGGCATGATTAAGGTTGATTTTACGAATGTAATGGTTGATGCCATTGGAGAGATGGGGCTTAAGCCAGATGATTTTCATATTATAAACACCTCAAGTGTAATGCAGAGGATATCTCAAAGGGTTTATTCAGAGTTGGCATTTCTTGATTTAGCAAAGCAAGACCTATCAGAGATAAAGAAACTGGGCATGTATGCAAGGGACTTTGATAATCTTTTGATACTTGGCATCGGGGGCTCTGCCTTGGGACCGAGGGCAATCATGGAGGCGCTAAGACCATTTCACAATGTGGTTTCAAAACCAAAGGTCTATATCTATGACAATGTTGATCCACTAACACTTAGTTGTCTGCTTGAGATACTGGATATCAAAGAGACTTTAGTCAATGTAATAACAAAGTCAGGAAGCACTGCTGAGACCATGGCATCTTTCATGGTCCTGTGGCAGAGGATTAAGGATGCTGGTCTTGATGTCAAAAAACACATCATAGCAACCACAGACCCACAAAAGGGTGACCTTAGAAAGATTGTAAATGATTATGGCCTTTTCAGTCTTGAGGTCCCTCCAAAGGTCGGTGGGAGGTTTTCTGTCTTAAGTGCCGTAGGACTCTTGCTTGCTGAGGTCTTAGGGATAAGTTCAGAGGATATGCTCAAAGGGGTGAGCGATATTGAGGCAAGGTGTCTGGATGACAACATAGATACAAATCCTGCACTTATGTTCTCAGCCGTATCGTATCTCTTGCACACGCTAAAGGGAGTAAATACGACTGTGCTTTTTCCATATTCAGACCAGTTAAGGAGATTATCTGAATGGTTTTGCCAACTATGGGCAGAGAGCCTCGGCAAGGAAGGCAGAGGACTCACCCCATATCCATCTGTAGGTACCACAGACCAGCATTCTCAATTACAGTTATGGATGGAAGGACCTAAGGATAAGTTGGTGGTCTTTATTGCCATAGATGATTATGGTAGGGATGTTGATATACCTCTGATTGAGTGTAGTTTCAACGATTTTGCAAACCAATCATATCTCTCAAACCACAGGATGAGCGAGTTAATAAAGGTAGAGCAAGAGGCATCAGAGATTGCCCTTACAAAGAATGGAAGGTGTAATATCACGATAAAGATGCCCAAAATAGATGCCTACCATTTTGGTCAACTCTTCAGCTTCTTTGAGATATGCACGGCGATTACAGGGATGATGCTAAATATAAACCCCTTTGATCAGCCAGGGGTTGAAGAGGGCAAAAACCTTACCTATGGGATGATGGGTAAAAAGGGCTACGATAAAAAGAGGCAGGAGTTTATTGAATATAGAAAAAGGCCAAGGATTGTCATCTGACAGGTCTTGGAAAATAACGATAAGAAGGGCTGTATCACGCATAAACCTATATTTTTACAAGGCTTTGAAATATTAATCCATCTTTAGCCCTTTGTATCTGATTGTTGTAAGACAAGGTTGTTCAATAAACAAGGATACGCGACGGTCAAGACTTGAAACATTTAGACCTGATAAATTAATATAAATGCGAAAAATGCTCACACCTGAAAAACAATTAGAGATAATAAAAAGAGGAGTTACAGAAATAATCTTTGAGAAGGAGCTCCTCCAAAAACTCGCCAAATCTTACGAAAAAAAGACCCCATTAAAGATAAAGGCAGGTTTTGACCCAACTGCCCCTGATATCCACTTAGGGCACACTGTGCTCATTGAAAAGTTAAGACACTTTCAGGAATTGGGTCATCAGGTGATATTCTTGATAGGTGATTTCACAGGTATGATAGGTGATCCCACAGGCAGGTCTGAGACCAGAAAACCTCTCACAAAGGAGGAGGTTTTAAAGAACGCAGAGACATATAAAGAACAGGTGTTTAAGATACTTGATGCAGACAAGACGAAGGTATGTTTCAATAGCCATTGGTTTGAATCTATGACCGCTATGGAGGTTGTGAGATTGGGCAGTCTTGAAACTGTAGCAAGGATGCTTGAAAGGGAGGACTTTAAAAAGAGATTTCAGAATCAACAGCCCATATCCATACTGGAGTTTTATTACCCGTTGTTTCAGGGTTACGACTCTGTGTATCTTCAAGCCGATGTAGAGTTGGGTGGGACAGATCAAAGGTTTAACCTGCTGATGGGTAGATCTATGCAGAAGGCTTTTGGGCAGGCAGAACAGGTTGTTATCATGATGCCTCTGCTTGAAGGCACGGATGGTGTCCAAAAGATGTCAAAGAGTTTTGGTAATTATATCGGTATATCTGAACCTCCCAAAGAGATATATGGTAAATTAATGTCTATCAGTGATGAGTTGATGCTCAGATACTATGAGCTACTTAGTCATATCTCAAATGAGGAACTTAAGGTCTTAGTGAATGGTATAAAAGATGGTTCAGTACACCCTAAAAAGGCAAAGGAATCCCTCGCCTACGAGATAACCGCAAGATACTGGGGAAAAGACTCCGCAGATACTGCCAAAGAGGAGTTTGAAAGGATCTTCAAGGAAAAAGGACTCCCCGATGACATGCCATCGGTGTCTTATCAGGCAAAGGAAGACGAGACATGGATAGCACAGATACTCAAAGAAACTGGAATTTGTCAAAGCACCTCTGAGGTGGTTAGACTGATAAGACAGGGTGGATTGAGTATTAATGATAACAAGGTATCAGATACAAACCTGAAGATCAAAAAAGGGCAATACATCATCAAGGCTGGTAAGAGAAGGTTTTTGAATCTCTCTGTAAATTAACAACCCATTATCTTCTTGTATACAGACTGTCTAAAAGATATTTCAACAAAAAATGGCTGAAGACCTGATATCCGTGCTAAATCTTACCAAAACCTATGGTAGTGGACTCAAAAGGGTTGTTGCACTTCAAGATATAAATCTAACTGTGGAAAAAGGCACAGTATTCGGTCTTTTAGGTCCCAACGGTGCAGGTAAGACCACAATGATTAAGATACTTACAACCCTTTCTAAGCCAGATCAAGGACAGTGCAAGATTGGCGACTTTGATGTAGTATCCAACTCCATAGAGGTAAAGAAGATAATTGGCGTTGTCCCTCAGGAGAATAATCTTGATAGAGAACTTACAGCCTTTGAAAATATGCTTATCTATGGTATGCTACATAAGGTTAGCAACCTACACGTAAGGATAGATAATCTCCTTCGACTTGTGGCACTTGATGATAAGAGGGATATGACGGTGTCTCACTTTTCTGGAGGGATGCAGAGAAGGCTCCTCATAGCAAGGGCATTGCTCTCTGAACCAGCCTTGCTATTTTTGGATGAACCAACGATAGGGCTTGACCCTCAGATCAGAAGGCAATTCTGGGATATAATCAGGAAGATAAGAAAAAATGGTAGCACTGTTGTCTTGACTACTCATTATATTGAAGAGGCAGAGGCGCTTTGTGACCGTGTAGGGATACTGTCTAAGGGGAGGCTCGTGGCTATAGATACCCCTGCCAATCTAAAGGTGCTTGTTGGTAGTTATGTTGTAGATGTTATTGATGCTGATGGGAGACTTACTCAATACATGTTTAAGTCAAAGCAAGAGGCACAGGCAAAGGCAATGGAATTTTCAGATGGCGTTACCATCAGACGCTCAAACCTGGAGGATGTATTTGTAAAACTTACAGGAGAGAGGATTGAATGAACTGGTATCCTATCTTTTATAGAGACATGATACTCTTTAGGCGGAAGCTGTTTAAGTTTGGTTATCTATTTTCAGCACTTGTAGTCCCTGTTATCTATCTAATCACCTTTGGTCTTGGACTTGGCAGAAGTGTGCAGATACAGGGCACGGATTATATTACATTTTTAATACCAGGACTCATAGCCATGAGTTCGATGAACAACTCTTATACCTGGGTTGCAAGCGCTCTCAATCTCAACCGCATCTATTTTAAGACATTTCAGGTATTAGTTCAGGCACCTATAACACCCTGCTCAATCATGATAGGCAAGGTCTTTTCTGGGATTGTAAAAGGCTTATTTGCCTCCTGTCTC